>JBAXLO010000305.1:0-4035 GCA_037134755.1 Bacteroidota bacterium
GCATGGGCGTGTAAACCTCATTTTTTGATTGTTTATTTAGATTTCTTATTTATAGACGATTAAATGTTCTTTTGGAAACTTCCTTAATTTTGTATGTAATCTAAAGTTTACACACATCTATTATTTTATTAAATTTGCGGGATTATAACTAGTATTGTGGGAATCAAATAATGTTATATATCTATCTTGCAAGTTATTAAAATCAATTCTTTAGTCTTTAATCTATCTTTTTTTGATGTTATTTGACTTAATTCAATATTTAAAATTCTATTTAAATTAATATTTTCTTTACAATTATTTTAAATTTGCTTTAAAGATTCACTCATTGTATTAAAAAAAGTATACATGCCCTATATCAAGTAAAGCTTCATTCGTTATCTTCTTAAAGTTTAGTTTGTGTTTTCAAGTCTCTTTTTTATTTTAGCTTTTTCTTAGAAAGTTCTTTATCAGATAATTTTACTCTGTGTTCTAATTTTTTTATATCCTCCTCTACCGGTAGTTGTTCTGGTTTTATTCCACTTTTACCTAAAAGATTTCTTACATCTTTATTATTTTTAACATGTTCATTAGTAATCTTAGTCTCTCCTTTCAAATCGTTTTTCTTTACATTAAAGTTAGTAATTTCAGTAGCCAACTGTTTAGCAGTAATTGTAATAGTAGGTAAAAAATCAGCTAGGGGCCTGTTTTCAGGAATCCCTAATTTATGTTTCATAGCACTTGTATTATATCCACCAAATAAAGCATTATCACCTTTGCTTCTAATTATAGCAAAGCCTTTATTGTTAATTCCTCTTTCAAATATATTTTTAGACAATTCTGTTTCGGTTGCCGCTAATTTTTCTCTTGCATTGAAACGTTCCATTAGTTGAATTCTTTCTTCTAATAGCTCTTGTTTACGAGTTTGCATAGCAAAATAACTTTGTGCAAAAGCAATTTGCTCTTTCTTTGGGTCGCCATTTTGTGCAACTAGGTAACAAGCATAACGTGTAAGCATTATATCTTCCTGTTTTCTTTGAGCGCCTTTTCCCAATTCTATCATTTTGTTGACGTCAACAAAATGATCGGAAACCTCTTCACCAGTGGTTTTACAACTCTCTTTTGCTTTATCAACGGCATTTAAAAAATTACGCCAATCAGTATAGCCTAATAACTTTTGAAGTTCTCTGGCAAGCCAAAACTCAACACCATCCTGCTCGTAAGCAGATTCTTCAAAGGATTTATTTAATTTATTGATTGTCTCTTTTTCCATTTTTCTTATTTCTTGCAAAGATACTAATAAAAAACATTTTAATATCGTAAAAATAATAATCCCAATTACTTTCTATATTTAAAAGCCCTTCATATATAATAAATATACTGATTTTTATTAATCTTCTGAAAGCTTAGCTTCTAAGAGTTTTATTTTTAACCCACCAACCCCTTAATGCTTCGACTCCGCAACAACCGATGAGCTATAACAAAAGGCGTGTATCTTAAGCAAGATTCTCAAAACTGAAATAACATACTATCCTATATATATAGTAAGAGACAATGGGGACTATTTGGACAAATGATTTACTATTTCAAAACCAAAATTGAAATAATACACTATATAATATATATAATATGAGACATTGGGGACATTTAGTTTGTAAAACTCCTTTTATAATATTTCAGAACTAGCTTTTTCTATTCTTGCTTTTACTTGTTCCCAACTAAGTTTCTTAAATACTTTTGGGTTTGCATCTTCATCAGCTGTATTGAAATATGTCAAGCTTTTTATTAAATGAAAATGATTAATATTTGGGAATTTCTTACTAAACAACTCAAGCATTTCTTTTAAACTGTATTTATCTAATAGAAAATAAATGTCATAGAAATCCTTTTTTGCTCCTCGATTAGAAATTGCTGATAATTTCATAGGAATAATATCTTCGATAGAAAGCAATCTTATCCCGTCAATTTTAATTATATCGTTAATCAATGGATATGGATATTTAAGTATATCTACTTTAATAAATTGATTGGAGTTAATTGGGTATTCAATATTTAAAGTTAATGTATTCGGTTTTTGCTGAACAATGTCAAAATGTAAATCTTCTTTAAGTTCCAAAACAATTTCGGATGTGTCAAAATCATTAATTGTGAAAAGATCTATATCTATTGATAGCCGATGCCCAATTTGTAATGCTAATGAAGTACCTCCAACTAAATTAAAATTGGCAAGACATTTCTTTTGCATCAAAACTTTTAATAGTTCCAAAGTTGCTGGTAGGACTGTGGTGTATTGTAACATAAAAATTGTTCTAAAGGTATGTTAAAGTATTTACTACAAAAATTAAGTGTTAACTTATCTAAGCTTCTAATTTTAATTATTTCTGTTTTTATTCTTTCGATGCCATAATATGATTTAATCTCGAACCAATCGTTTAACGAGCCACGAGTTAATACACGTTCAATAACTTGCCGTGCGTTTTTCTCGTAATCTATTTCTGAGAATTCTATATCCCAAAACAGTACAGGATTTAATTTGATTGTTCTTTCCATTTGATTCTTATTAACAAATTACACTACAAATGTACTCATTTTTTAGCTAATAATACTATTTTCTTTTAAAAAAGATTATTCTTATTAAGTTAAAAACTACATTTAAAACTTAGTATAATCGGGAATCCAATCTATTTATGGATAATCTTTCGGTAGGACTGGGATTTGATGATTTGGTGATATGGCGATTTAGTGATTTGGTGATTTAGGAGATATGGCTACTATTGAGCAATTGGTTGTATTATCGAATATGGAAATTATATATGTTATAGCTAACGGGGCTTTGTATTTTATTATATGATAATATTAATCTGTATTGATAATTAAACACTATATTTGTGGATTAATTTATAGATAGATTAAGTACTGATATTGTTTGAAAATATTGTTTTAAAGGAATCAATTCGACCACTTTAAATTAAATGTTGATACATAAATTTACAAAGCAAACATAACACAAATTTAAATATGGCGAATTCGCCACAAATAAAAACATAATAATGACAAAAAATAAAACAATCAATGTTGAAAATATTGAGATTGTAGTTTATTCTAAAAATAATATGGATTATATATCTTTGACTGATATTGCAAGGTATAAAGAATCATTAAATACAGATGATATAGTAAAAAACTGGATGCGTAACCGTTATACTATTGAATTACTAGGCTTTTGGGAAATGATGTACAACCCGGTTTTTAAACCCGTCGAATTCGACGGGTTTAGAAAACTAGCAGGATACATAAATTAAGTAAACAAATAAATAAAACTTATGAAAAACAAAACAATTAAAATAGATGAAAATGAAATCATTGTTTTATCACAAAATAATGAAGACTATATTTCACTTACTGACATGGCAAGGTTTAAGAATGCAGAAACAACAGGATTAGTTATTTCGCATTGGTTAAGCACTCGTTATACTGTTGAATTTATGGGTTTATGGGAAAGAATGAACAACCCGCTTTTTAATGTAACTGAATTCAGTTACATTAAAAATGAAAGCGGCAGCAATGGTTTTGTATTATCGGCTAAACAATGGATTGAAAAAACGAATGCTATTGGTATAATATCAAAACCAGGAAGATACAAGAGTGGCACTTTTGCTCATAAAGACATCGCTTTCGAGTTTGGCTCGTGGATATCTCCTGAATTTAAATATTATCTAATTAAAGAATTCCAGCGACTAAAAGATGATGAAAGCAGCAGGTTGAAATTAGAGTGGAATTTCCAGCGTACTTTAGCTAAGGTTAATTATCATATACATACTGATGCTATTAAAGATAATCTTATTCCTTTGGAATTGACCAAGCAGCAGACTAGTTTTGTTTATGCTAATGAGGCTGACATGTTGAATGTGGCTTTGTTTGGTAAAACTGCACAGCAATGGAGAAATGAATTTCCGGATGCTGAAGGAAACATAAGGGATATGGCTACTATTGAGCAATTGGTTGTGTTATCGAATATGGAAAGTATTAATGCGGTGCTTATACACCAAAGTATGCTAC
>JBAXLO010000306.1:0-4026 GCA_037134755.1 Bacteroidota bacterium
TTGTTACAACTCTATCTGTATTTGTTATTTCCATATCCATCATTTCTGCTAAATCAGGATTATTTGTTTTGTTGACATCTCTTTCAACATCACTTGCACAAACTCTAAACATATAGCGGATAGTTGCTTCAATGTTTTGTGCTGTAGTTGTAGCTCCTGTTATGACTGCATTTACCCATAAATCAATTTGAGCCTGGAATTCAAGTGCTGTGTAAGTCATATCGGTAAACAAAGCTTGATTTAAGGTAAATTTATATATAACGCCATGAATTCTCATTAAAAAGTCTCCATTTCGGGTTTCAATTATTCCCCTATTTACGTAATAGAATTTTTTCATTTGATTATTATTTTTAATCAGTATTTATTTAAGAAATTTATTTTTATTTTTATAATTAATATGATTTGTTTAAAAATAACAATCTTTGCCCAAAAAGGCTACCCTTCTCTTCAATAAATTTAACTATCTGAATATGAAATGAATTTAATATAGTGTATAGAAAAAGATCGTTTTTTTGACCTAAGCTGGTTATAGTCGACACATGGTGATGTATCGTCGACACATGGTCATCTATCGTCGATACTTCGCCATGTATCGTCGATGAAAAGCCATCTATCGTCGATTCAAGACCATGTATCATCGATGCAAGACCATGTATCGTCGATGCAAAGCTTTTTATCGTCGATGCAAGACCATGTATCGTCGATGAAAAGCCATGTATCGTCGATGAAAAGCCATCTATCGCCGATGCAAGACCATGTATCATCGATGCAAAGCCATCTATTATCGATACATGGCTTGTTGTCGTAAATCGAACGTATCTATGGAAAAATAGGTAAACTTTAGTTTTAGGATGCTGATTTTTTGAATTAAAAACAAGTAAATGTTGCTTAAATCTATTATTAAAATTGAAAGATAACTCAGAAAAAGATTGACGACACGGCTTAGTAATAGCCCTGAATGAAGAAGTATTTGATTTACTATGTATCGCAGAGTAAAAGAAATAATGTTTATACGTGGTGCGATTCGTACGAGCGAACGTACTAATACTGCATATTATTTAAGTAACACATTTTTTCAACTCAATTAATGAGATGGCAAAGATACAAATTAATTCAATGCGCATAACATTATATGAAAATAATTAAAAATAAATATATTTTTATAATTAATACCATTTCTGATAAAATTTTATTACTTTTGTACTCATGAATAATAACAATTGTATGACATAAACTCTATTATAAAAACATAAAATTGCGTTAGCTTTTATCTCTGTTTGTGAAAACTGGTAATTTTTAGGTATACAGGAATAATAAGTAATAACGCTCACGCTCCGGCGTGGGCTTTACTTATTTGTATACCGGGTATACCAGTACCTCACAAACGAATATGGTTATAGTCCCACGCTTTTTTATTTATTTTAATTTAATAATCTCTTCAGAGGGGCAAGAGGAAAAACAAATATAAGTAAAAAATGGAAAACGAGAACACTTTTAATTTTGCTACATTTGGTCAAAGATTTAAAGCCAGATTAATTGATACTGTTTTTATAGGTTTATCTACGGTTATTATAGTAATTTTTATAAATCTACTGTGTCATTCAATGGATGCCGATTCAAATGATAATTATTATAGTGTGTATTTTTTAATTATGCCACAGGTATTATTCTGGCTTTTATATTACCCAATAATGGAAGCAAGAGGAGGAACTTTTGGAAAACGTTTAGTTGGTTTAAAAACTTTAGAGAGAATATCTTTAACAAATATAACAATTATTAATTCATACCGAAGAATGATATTTCAGAATTGGGCTGTATGTGTGATGTTAATTTTGACTATTGTTACTTTTACTAAGTCTGTTAATTTTGAACTTACAAATACAATGACTTTCCTAATAATAATGGAATTAATATTTACAATTATATCACCATTATCAATGTTATGGAATAAAGATAATAGTACTTGGTATGATCAATGGACTAGTACTTATATTATCAATAAAAAAAAGATAATAAACAATATTAATTTGCAAGAAAACAATACTGAAACTAGTAAAATAATTATTCAAAAAAAGAAAAACTCTTATAAAGGATGGGGAATCTTTCTATTTGTTGTTCTTTTTCTTACACTCCCTTTTCATTATGTTCCAAGTCGAATGATGGTTTTCCCTAAAAGCAATTTAACATTTAGTTATACTTTTATCACAGAAGAAGACATTACAAATATTATTAATAGATATAATAATGCAAGTTTATTAGAAAAAACATATATTAATAATGAACCAATAATAAGAAAATTAAGAGAACAAGGTATACTAATAGATACAACATTTAATTTCAATAATAATAATTTAAATAAGAATAAATAATATGCAAAAAGAAATTGAATACAATGAAAAAATAGTCATTCCTTCTAAAGGTAAATCAGGTGCATTATTAGACTATAAAGATAATTTTATTATTCCAGATAATATTATTTGGCCACCTGAAGAAGTTATTTCAAAATTACTCAAAAGCTCTAAACTTAGATATTTTGATCATACTTATCATAATAATCTAACAAAAGATCTAGGTTTTTACTCAGATTTACAGTCTATACGAAGTGAAGATGCTATTACTTGGTCTTTATTTGGTTTTATATCACATCAGAGTATAGATATTCAGAATTCTTTTTATAATGAACTACTGAATTATCTTAATCTTGAAAAAGACAATATTTGTGAAATAAACCTTTGGCGAAAATTTCAACATCCAGAAACATCTAACATAAAAAAAGGACCTGAAATGGATGTTGTAATAATGGGTGAAAGATATATGCTTTTAATTGAATGTAAATGGACTTCAGGAATAGGGGGAAAACAAGGTGTTAAAAAAGATAAAAACCAAATTGAAATAAGACAATTGTGGATAAATAAATTTGGCAAGAAAATCTATCCAAATCATCAAATAGAAGTTGTATTAGTTGCTTTGAAAAATATAATAACTCAAAATAATTTATTTATTAGTTGGGATTCTTTTTGTAATTTTAAGTCTATTCCACATATAAAACAATTCAAGTCATATCTTATGTGGAAAAAAAAATATATATAATAATAAAAAAAATGAAGAAACTAAATTCAATTATCATAATAATATGTATTATGATTTTACTTTTAGAAAATTGTTATTCACAATCAAAAATTATTAAATACAATATGTCCAGAAGATATTGTGATATAAATAATCTACGAGAAGTTGTAAGTAAAAAAGACACAGTTTATCTTTGGCCTTTTGAACTATATGATACAGTTTTATTTAAAGATGTATTTTTTTCATCATTAGGAGATGACCAAATTTATATAGATTTAAAAGGTGCAATTATTAGTGGGGATTATAAGACTGATAAAGGATTATTTGGTAGCTTTGTAAATAATTTTGAAATAAATAAAAATGAAATATTCTACTCAAGTGAATCGAATTCAGGATATAAATGGGCAGGAAGTATAATTAAAATAAAATTAGAAACAATAGATGGTATTTTGGTTAGAGAAATCAGAAAAGGGCAAAAATATAAAATAATATATTGTTTTAAAAGTGATAGTGATACTCACAGAACAAATATTCCTACTGAACACAATGATGGATATTATATTGTTGATATAATAAGTTTAAATGAAAAATTCTTAAGACAAATTCCATTTTAAACAAATCATGATTAACCTACATAACCGTAATGTGTTATAAGTTGAGTGTATCGTCTTCGTTACGTTCATTTTAACAAGGCGTCTCGCCAATTCTTTAACTTTTTTCTTTTTTATTTACACCTGAGTTTAAAACAATATAAAATTAAGAATTAGAATATATGCTTTACCCGTTCTTACAATCTTATGCGCTAGGTTTTACAGTGTTTTCTGATTTTCTCTTTCTAAAATACTCAACGATTTCTTCCTTTGTCATATTTGACAATTTTTCGCTTAATTTCATTCTTTGTTCACGCATGAACAAAACTGCATCAAATGTTTTTTTAATTATTGTCCTCATAAGTCA
>JBAXLO010000307.1:0-4017 GCA_037134755.1 Bacteroidota bacterium
AAACATCGCATAATAGACTTGTTAGAGAATTAACATACTTTAACACCCCTGCCTCTGTTATTTGTTGTACATTTGAGCTCTTCAAACGAGTGTTTGAGAACCAGCCTCTTTTTATCAATATCTGAGATAAGAAGACGCATAAAAAAGAGGATTATGGTTGACAGATTGAAAGAAATGATTTTATATCGTAATAACTGTAATAGACTTAGCAGTTATTCAACGGCAAATCAAAACACTTTAATCTTAACTGATAGTCCACGACTAAGCTTAATCAGCAACTTACATATTTTTTTCACCACTTTTTATCCTAGTAAGAGTCGACTACTTGTACCAAACAGTCTACTGCACGGACTAAGTAGTCGACTGCACGGATTAAGTAGTCGACTGCATGGACTAAACAGTCGACTGCACGGACTAAGTAGTCGACTGCACAGACTAAACAGTCGACTGCACGGACTAAGTAGTCGACTGCACGGACTAAGTAGTCGACTGCACGGACCAAGTAGTCGACTGCACGGATTAAGTAGTCGACTGCACGGAGGGGGCAAAATGTCAAACGAAAACGCTAACATGTTGATTAGATTAGAAAACAGTTTACAAAATTTATTAATCAATAATATTTTCAAATTTATAAAACAAATTAATCAAATTTAAAATAAATTAAAATGGGAAAAGGAACAACACATCAGGGTCGCACAATCAGAGTGTTTCACCAAACTTTTATCGTAACTACTAATTACATTGTTGCACTAAGTCCGGGAACACCATCAGCAACTAATGGAGTAAGGCTAGGTATTCCAACGCAAGTAATGGCTGATTGCGCCGGCTTCAGAAGTAGATGGGATGCAGGTATGCTGCTGTATGGCAACAAAAAAGACACAAGAACTACTCTTGTGAAAGATGGATTAAATCTGATTATTAAAGAATTTGTAGCTTATGATAAAAAACATCATCTGACAGATGGTGTGGCTGCAAATCCAATTGCTACACTCGAAGATTATGTAGCATTTAATATCACACAAGGAACTTCTTTAGCCAAAACCACCAAAACACGTTCAAGCGATCCGGGTTCAAAAAGAGTAGTAATAACTATGAAGGAGATGGGACATTTGTTTCATAAAATGGAGGTTTCTTCACCTGATATAAAAGGAAGGGGACTTGAAGATGGTGTTAGTCATGTATTATTTTATAAGATAATTATTGCAGCTGATGCAGTGGTGCCTCCATTTAAAAATTTCGAGTATGTTGGTCATGTTAAGAATGGTTATATAATGATTACCCATACTGATGACTTACTTGGGCAAAAAGCATGGTACGCAGCTTGTATAGAAAATTCACGCGGCGAAAAGGGAGTACCTAGTGAGCCGGTAGGTTTTATTATAATATAAATAGTGCCTAAAATACTTAAAGTGCCTTAAGTACTTAAAGTTATAATACAATAAGCCCTTGCGTAAATCTGCCGGGGCTTATTGGATTATAAAACCTTATTTCAACCATTCTTAAACCTTAGTAGCATTGCAAATTACCCACAAACGTAACCTTATTATATTATTAATAAAAGATGGACGATGACGACAATGTATTTTATGAAATAATAGTCCGTAGGACTTTAATATTGGTAGAAAAAGAATACAAAAAAAATGGGAGTTCCGTAAGAATGATATATTATATTTCGTTCCTACAGAACTTTGAAATAATTCCTAATTATATTTTCTACCTATATTTATCCTCTACGAGGAATATTATTTAGCTAAGGCAACCAAATGCACTTTATTTTTGTCTTTTATAATAACAAATCAATAAAAAATCATTTTATGAAAAATATATACTCTTTTAACTTTAGATTAAGCTTCGTTTTATTTCTTCTCTTAAATTCCACATTCTTATTTTCACAAACTCCCCAATGGCAATGGGTACGAGGAGGAGGAAGTGATTTGAATTGTAATTCAACAGGCAATATTGAAAGCTGTAAATGGCTTGGAACAGATGCTAATGGAAATATATATGGTATGAGTGCTTTGGGAAGCGGCACTTCGCAAATAGGGACTTCAAGTATGAATGGTTATGGCTATGACGATTTTGCTGTATTCAGTTATAAATGCGATGGTACCTTCCGTTGGGTTAGATATTTTGGAAGTGGTGGTAATGATTTATCAGGAGGCTTAGCAGTTGATAATTCAGGCAATGTGTTTGTTTCAGGTGAAGTTGGTGTTACACAATATAGCGATGCTCATTTTGGCGATAGTATAATTCCAGCTACAACAACAATGGATAAGGGTAATTTTATTGCAAAATTAGATAGTAACGGAAATATTGTTTGGCTTAATTTACCTGGGCCAATATTTCAAAATGCTGGTGTATATTTTTTACAAATGGGAACAGATAATTTTGGTAATATATGTGAATTAGCTTGGTTTTTAGACCCAACTAATTGGAATGGTTTCTCTATACCTGCCAAGGGTTATTATGTTTTAAAATTTGGCAAGAATAATGGGAATTTACTAAATGTAACTAAACTTGATTTTAATTCTACTGATAATTTTGGATGTGATTTATTAGATTTTAAAATTGATAATAACAATAATTATTATTTAAATAATGTATTTACAGATACTGTATATATAGGTGGGATTATGTTTTTACCTGGTTCATCTAGCTTACCTGATAAATACTTTATTGCAAAATTTGATTCAAATGGTAATAATTTATGGAAAGATGTTTTTGGTGGTGCATATTTAACTCCTGATTATGTTGGGATGAGGAACGGTCTTTTATGTTATGATAATAATATTTATTTAACCGGATTTTGTAATAATGGTAGTGTATTTTATGGTGATACTATTTATAGTACAATATCCAATCAATATCCAAAAATAAGTATAATTGCTAAAATAAGTGGGAATGATGGTAGTGTTTTACATATTAATCATATTAGCTCAGATAAATCTTGTGATTTTAAGAAATTAGCTATAGATAAAAAAAATAATTGTATTATTGGTAGTGTTGTAGCTGGAAGTAAAGTTATTTTAAATAATGACGATACTATTAAACCTTTTTCAACTACATTTGGTGCTTTAAACTTTTTTATTTTAAGTATTGATACTAGTCTCTCTTATTTTAATTGGGGAATAGGAACAAAATTAAATAGTTCTAGTAATGATATAATACAATCATTATTTTTAGATAATAAAAATAATATATTTGTAGGTGGTATGTACACAGATAGCCTATATGATAGCTATGGAAATGGAATACATAGTAATGGAGGTGCTTCAGATTTCTTTGTAGCTAAGGTATCGGTTAGCAACGATTGTAATTGCACTACTGCTATACCCAACACACAGGTGGTAAGCCTGCTTAATAATACACTTACCGTAAAAGGAAATGCAACAGGTACTTTAGATAGCCTGTATTGGTTCTGGGGAGATGGCACTTCTACAAAATATATAACTCAAAATACTAATGTAAGTCATACCTATCAAAGTGCAGGTAGTTATACCGTTTGTTTGCGTACGTATAATTATTGCGGTACTCAGGATAGCTGCACACATGTTACTATGGTTGGTATAAACGAAACGGAATTAAAAGAAATAAAAACCTATCCTAATCCTGTTAATAAGGATTTAATAATAGAAAATCCTTATTATAAACCTCTATATGTTAACTTATATAATTCGATGGGGTTACTCATTTTTCAAAAACAATACGAAAACCAAGCTATAACAATAGATATGAGTAAGTATGTAGCGGGAGTTTATTTTGTTGAAATACAAACAAAAGATGGGATAAGGACAGTAAGGAAAGTAGTGATAGAATAAAGAAGAATCTGCTTCTCTTTTATATTTAAACCCGAGCTTTGGATATAAATATAATAAACATCATAAAGAAAAAGAAAAACCTTAAAGGAAATTAAAGAGCCTTCATCAAATTAATGATGAAGGCTCTTCTAATATTAATTATATTAATAAGACCTTGTATGCAAGGTGTCTATTTTTTCTTTAGATAAGAAAAAGGATT
>JBAXLO010000308.1:0-3995 GCA_037134755.1 Bacteroidota bacterium
TGTGAGAAGCCGCAACAGGCTTAAAAATCCTTTTACCTTTTTTTTTATCACCTTCAGAAGTTAAATCAAAAAGCCCATGTTTAATTAATATCTCTGCTAATTCGTTGTCTGCTTTATACATTTTTATTGTGTTTGTTGTTATTCTTAATCAAACTATATTCCTTGTTCTACTTATCTGGTTCATCCATTAAAGGTTTAAACAATGAAGTCAATTTTTCATAATACAGGATTTATGTTATTTAGAATTCAATTGTTTAATATTCTTTTTTATTTTGTGCAAAGTTATAAAATAGTAAACATAAATGTAGATTTTAAATAATAATTTTATTTATTTGTTTTAAATTAAATTTGTCCGTATTTTTGTCCGTAAATTCTGAACTATGATTAATGTTAAATTTTACTTAGATAAAGCTGATAAAAGCAAAAAATATCCAATACATCTTGTCATAAGACGAAAAGATGTTCAAATAAAAGTTGCTACCGGTGAGAAAATAATGAAAAAAGATTGGGATAATAAAAACCAATTAGTTAAGGATACTGAAGCTGGATACAAATCAATTAATAAATATTTATTTTTTTTAAAACAAGAAGTAGATAAATATTTAGAGACCTCTCAATTTTCAAATCTTACTGATAAAAAAATTAAAAGTAAAATATTATCATTGGTAAATAGTCGGAAAGAGAATTTTGATTTAAATATTGTTTGTGAGAATGATGAAAAATATGGAGAAAAAGAAAAAATAAATTTCATCGATTTATTTGCTGGAGCAGGTGGTTTTAGTGAAGGCTTTTTACAAGCAGAAAATAAAAAATATTTTTATGACTTTCTTTTAGGTAGTGATATAAATGAAAATTGTGAATTAACACATTTAGCACGCTATAATTATCAACTTGGATTAGAATCTGAATTTATTTGTCAGGATATTACAGATCCTAATTTTTTAGATAATCTTTTAAAGAAAATTAAGGATAAGAAAGTGGATGTTATATGTGGTGGTCCACCCTGTCAAAGTTTTAGCCTTGCTGGAAAAAGAAAGAAATTTGATAAAAAAGATGATTTATTTGCACATTATTTAAAAGTTATAAGGGTTTTAAGACCCAAATATTTTGTAATGGAGAATGTAAAAGGAATTTTAACTAAAGAAAACGGAAAAATTCGTGAAATGATTTTAAATGAAATTAAATCAATAATAGATTTAAAAGAATTTCATCAACTTATTACATTTATATATAACTTAAAAAATATTTTAAAAGAAAATCATTTTATTTTAGAATGTTATAAATTAAGATTAGAATTTGAAAGAGCAACAGAAAAGGATATTGAGAAGTTAAGAGAAAATTATATTCAAATTGTAGAAAATAAATTTAGAAATCTTGTACCCAAATTAGTCGATTATAAAACAAGCAAGACTGATAAATTTATTAGCACTATTCGTCATGGGTTTAATTTATTAAAAAGGGATAAAGAACTTGCTTATATTCGGAAAAAAGTAATTATTGAGAAATCATTTTGTGATTTAGATAATGATTTTTTTGCAGAAAGTTTTGATGAATTCTTAACTTCTATTAATTCTGATTCAATAATAGACAATATCAATAAGGCTTTTGCAAATTTAGCACCTTCAAAAGAATATGAAATAGAGATTAATGAAATAATAAATGCATTAGAAATCTATAATTTTAATTTTGATGAGTGCATGACAGGTTTAAAACCTTTCATTAAAAGCATACAACAAGAAAAAGAATTTGAGGAGATTTTATCACATATCCGCTTATATAATATAGAACAACCATTTGTAGCTTTAGCCTCTAATTATGGAGTGCCTCAAAATAGAGAACGAGTTCTATTTATAGGATGTAGAAAAGATCAAAAGTTAATTAAAACTATACCTTTTACTGTTACAGTTGAAGAAAAAGTAACTGTTTTTGAAGCCTTATATGATCTAGATTTTTTAGGGAACAATGATGAGAAATTTGATTACGAAAAATTTGATCTTCCTATAAATAATTCTGCTTCATACAAAGAAATCAATCAACTTATTCGGAGAAGAAGTATTGAAGGAAAACCAGAAGAAAAAACAGGCTTAACTTATGCTGAATGGTCAAAAAAAGGAAGATTAAACGGTCGTTTTACTAAAATAAAAAATCCATTTTATGTCAAAAATTTCGAAGAACTGGAGAATTCCTTATCACATATAATTGCACCTTTACATAATCATAAAACTAGTAAGCAAAATGATGAAGTTATTAAAAGACTTAAAGTTATATTAGCTGCAGGGGATTATGATTTAGCAAAAAAAGAGTTGAAGAAAATTGGTTTGGATTCAGAAAAAAGAAGTTATAATGTATTAAAGCCTGAATCACAAAGCCCAACTGTTATGACTATTCCTGACGATTATATTCATTATTCTAAACCTAGGGCTTTAACCGTTCGTGAAATGGCACGACTTCAGTCATTCGATGATTCTTTTGTTTTTCAAGGCAAACGATCAACTGGGGGAGATAAAAGGAAATCAGAAGTTCCTCAATTTACTTTAGTTGGTAATGCTGTTCCTCCTTTATTAGCTAGAGCTGTTGCTATGGAGATTCTAAATAATATAAAATAATAATTTATGAGGCAATTAACATCGATTGAAATTGGTAGAATTAAGATTTTAACAGAAAACGATGTAGAAATCTGTTTAATTGAACCAACAGAAACAGGATTGTCAAAATCAATCATGGATGCTACAGGTACTGTTCGTTCCTATTTAAAATCTAAAAATATTCATGATTTTGAACTACAACATCAAGGTCAAGAACATAAAATACAAATTGAATCTTATTTAATTGAAGAAAACAGTATAGTTAATTCAATAGCTTCTTTGTATCGTCCTAATACAAAAAAAGGCGATCCAAGAATCTGGTTTAAAGGATTAGGTAATTATTCACATGCAAATGATATTTTAGGAATTTTTGAATTTGATAATAAAATATATGTATTAAATATCACTAAGATTGATTTAGAAAGAATCATTAACGAAAGTGATACAAATCCTTTAAAAGAACTTATAAATGAAATTAGTTATTCTTCAAAAGAGATAGCTAATGAATTATTGGAATTACTATATAAGATTGCAGCAAAAGGACCTATCCCTGCATTACTTGAAGCTGATACTTCAATTGGACGTACTTTAGAAACACTTTTAGGTATTAATATTAATTCATCAAAAAAACCAGATTATAAAGGTATAGAATTAAAATCTTACAGAGACAAAAGAGGGAATAGAAAAAATTTATTTGCTCAAGTACCCGATTGGGCAAATAGTAAATTTAAAAGCTCAGCTGAGATACTAAATAACTTTGGATATTCACGAGGTGAAGATTATAAGTTATACTGTACTGTTTCATCAATTATTAGAAATTCTCAAGGATTAATATTAAGAATGGATTCAAAAATTAATCAACTTGTTGAAAATTCTATAAAGCCAAATATTGGAGATTTTGTTGTATGGGGATTAGACACATTACATAATCGTTTGCTTGAAAAGCATAATGAAACATTTTGGATAGCTGCCGATTCAATTATAATTGATAATAAAGAGCATTTTCTTTACAAAAAAGTTGAGCATACAAAAAAGCCTATTGTTTCTCAATTTGATATTTTATTAGACCAAGGGATAATTACACTTGATCACTTGATTAAAAGGAAGCCAACTGGTAGTGTTATTGAAAAAGGACCTTTATTTAAAATAAAACCAAATGTATTAGATTTATTATTTCCACCTAGTCAAATATATTCGTTGATTAAAGGAAATTAAAATGCTATATTACAGTAAGCACTTTTCTACTCAAATCATAATATCATTATAAAAAAAAGATTGCAACAGCATATAATATACCATTGCAACCTTAAAACAATTCCGAATTACGAAATTATTAATTGTTAATTGTTAATTGTTAATTGATTTAGCTTACTACAGCACTCTTCACAGGGCTTTGTATCATTGCTATTT
>JBAXLO010000309.1:0-3993 GCA_037134755.1 Bacteroidota bacterium
TATGAATAAGTTTTTAAGTAAAAAAGCAACAGATTATTATGCAATGGGTCTTTTTGCAGCCCTATTTATTGCCTTCGTTATTCTATCGTATCTTTCTGATGGCTCATATATTGGTGGGGACACTTATGTTAGATATATGTTATCAAAATATGCTTTTCATAATCCAGAGAACTTACTTTATAATTGGGGGAAACCTATATATATTGCAATAGCGGTGCCCTTTGCTCAGTTTGGGTATAATGGATTTAAATTATTTAATATCATATCTGGATTTTCTACAGCATTATTAGCTTATTCTATTTGCAGGAAACTTAAATTTGATAACTCCTGGCTGGTAGTTTTGTTTGTGTGCTTCTCCCCTATCTTTTATATGTTGATGTTTACAGGAATGACAGAGATCTTCTTTGGATTTATCATCATGCTTTCCATCTATTTTATTGTAAAAGACAAATATATTTTATCTGCTGTTGTGCTTTCATTTCTGCCTATTATCCGAAACGAAGGTGTAGCTATTTGGATACTCTTTATCTTTCTTTATTCCATCAGAAAAAGATATAAAGCCATCCCTTTTTTATTAACAGGCTTCTTGTTTTATAGCATTTGTGGTTGGTTTTACTACCATGACTTCTGGTGGCTCATTACTCAGAGCCCTTACAAACCCGGAGGTGTATCTATTTATGGTCATGGGGTGTGGAACTTCTATTTTATTAACCTAAGGCTTACTTTAGGTATTCCATTAACTATTCTTTTTGTGCCGGGTATTTTAGCTGTAGTGTATGAAGTTTTTATTAAAAATAAATTCAAAACTTTATTTAAGAATAACGATTTACAAATTATTGTCCTGGTTCTTGCAGTTTTCTTATGCTACTTTACTATGCATAGTATATTGTGGTGGAAAGGCTGGATGTCGGTTCTGGGAGATGCACGATTTATGGCTGCCGTTACTCCTTTTGCTGCTATTATCGGTCTTAAAGGCTTTAATGCGCTGCTTTATTATCTAAGGAAATACAAAATCATTATTTTTACTGTTTCTGTTTTATTTAGCATCTTATTAATCCGCACTGCTCAGTTTTTCTATGAAATGCCAGTTCATTTACAAGATACTGATCCTGTTGTAAAAGATGCTGCTTTGTGGATAAAGAATCAACATCTGGATAACAATAGAATTTATTATTACGATCCTTTTTTACCTGTTGTTTTAGATGTTAATCCTTTTGATCAAATCAAAGTTGTATGCTTTGTACAGAATTACGACAAACCCCAAGATGGACTTAAGAAAGGTGAAATTATAGTTTGGGATTCTCATTTCTCACCTAACGAAGGCAATATGCCATTAAATATTCTTAAAGATAATACAAAAGATTTCACTTTATTAAATATATTTAAACCTAAAAATACTTTTAAAGTACTTGGTGATCATGATTACGAGATTTATATCTTTCAACGAAATTAAACTGCATTTAAGTCAATGAATAAATTAAAACATTTTTATAAAGCTAATAAAGTTGTTGTTATTTTAGCAGCAACAATGTTTCTTTATCTAAATATTATAAGGCCATGGAAACCTACCAGCGTTATTTCTTCCGATACCAGAAGTTATTATGGCTATATTCCTGCAACCTTTATTTATCACGACTTATCTTTAAAATTTATTGATAACAAACCGGAAGCTTACGCTGATAAGTTTTATTATTCTACCACTCCTAATGGTGGTAGAATAATGAAAATGTCGATGGGTTTATCTATATTATATTTCCCATTCTTTTTACTTGGGCACATCTACACGCTTATCTTTGGAGGCTTCGAAGCCAATGGTTTTACACTGCCCTATCAAGTGTTTCTATGTTTTGGAAGCATCTTTTATATGTTTATAGGATTGCTTTATCTACGCAAAGTATTGTTAAATTACTTTACCGAACTAGTAACATCTATAACATTAATAGCAATAGTTTTGGCTACTAATGTGTGGAACTACACCACATGGGAGCCCACAATGTCGCACTCATTTAACTTCGCATTGTTTTCGCTTTTCCTGCATCTCACCATTAAATTCTTTAACAAACCAAGTATAAAGATCAGCATTGCTTATGGATTGCTTACTGGATTAATTTCGTTAATACGACCTTCAAATGCAATTATAATACTTATACCTTTGCTGTATAATGTTTATAATTGGGAAACTATAAAAGCAAAACTTACTTTTATTAAAGAAAACATTAAATACCTGTTGATAATAATCCTGTGCATACTCCTGATATGGGCTCCGCAGATAGCATACTGGAAGTTAATTACCGAACAATACTTTTATTATTCTTATAGTGACGAAGGTTTCTTCTTTAAGCATCCACAAATCATCAAAGGTTTATTTAGTTACCGCAAAGGCTGGTTTGTATATACACCATTAGCAGTATTCTTTGTATGGGGAATGATCTATGCCAAAAAGTATATTAAAGAGTTTTACTTTGGCATCATCCTGTTTACATTAGCCAATTTCTATATAATCTTTTCGTGGTGGTGCTGGTGGTATGGCGGCAGCTTCGGTATGCGTCCTTTAATCGAATCTTATGCACTATTATCCCTTTCATTGGCTTCGTTTATAACTGTTGTGTTTAAAAGCAGATTCATCTTAATAAAAATAATATTTGCAACAGCATTAATATTCTTAACTTATCTAAATCAATTTCAATGCTTGCAATATCGCAAGACAATAATACATTGGGACAGCATGTCGAAAGGACAGTATTGGGAACTCTTTTTGAAATACCGATATGCTCGCGAAGGTGACAAATTAATTGAAGTTCCCGACTACGAAGGGGCTAAACATGGACACGAAAAAGAGAAATAAAGAACATATTTTATTTCTGGATTGCACTCTCCAAAATAGAAATTTTATAATTATCGCTTATACTAATCTTTATCCACCCTATCTTTTCAACGTTTGAAGTTTTAACCTTAATTCCTACATACAGAATCTTGTCTTGTGGAAAAGAATTGCATGTACTATGATAATCTACATAATTATAAATCAATGTGTCATTTTGGGTAATCGGTGATACATATTGTGAATACCATTCATCGCTTAATATAACAGTATCTGATTTATTAAACGCTGCTTTATTTATGCTCTCACCTTTTGTTTTAGCTTTTAATCGGAATTGGTTAGGTGCTATTTTTACTATTGAATCTGCATCAGATATTTTCATACATGAATAAATTGTAGTATTATATATATACACAGGTGTCATATTTTGCCCATAAGAAGTATCGCTTTGAAAATCCAGATAAGTTGTATCTGTATTCAAATAACCAAATATTAAAGAATTGTTATTCAAACATAATAATCTTGATTGAGGATGTTGTCCTAGACCCGGTGAACCCCATATTTCACTTGTAAACCTAAAATCTGGGATATTGTCACCATTAACATCTAAATCAAATGATTTTAAACCATTATATTCTCCAATCAAAACAGCATCATACGTTTTAGTTAGTAGTCCTGAAGTTTTTCCTATAATTATACTATTATTCTCATCAGGCAAAGAGACTTCTTTTTTGCAAGATATTATGCAAATGAATGCTCCAATTATTAAATAAATGTACCTTTTCATATCTTTATATTTATTATTTATATTGATTTAAACTTTTGGCAAATGTAAGTATATTTTATCTAACCAAAGAAAAAAAAGAAAAAACATCCAACTCTCAATACAAAAAGCCATCAAAATTATTTTTGGAGGAGTACATTTATTTTTGGAACCTCCCCAAAACGTTTTTGGGCATCTTGTAAATTTGGTGATGATTCAGAATTTTTTCTGGATGTATACCCAAAAATAGGAATGACTTTTTACGTGTAAAATACCATTCCCAAAAATGAGAATGACTTTTTACGCGTAAAATACCATTTCCAAAAATGAGAATGACTTTTTACGCGTAAAATACCATTTCCAAAAATGAGAATGACTTTTTACGCGTAAAATACCATTTCCAAAAAAC
>JBAXLO010000310.1:0-3967 GCA_037134755.1 Bacteroidota bacterium
AAACCGAATAAAATAAAAAGGGGCTGTCTTTATGAAGGCAGCCCCTTTTTGTTAACATCCATAAGGTTACATTACTTAAAATAATATTTTAATCCCACTGTAATAATATGGGTGCTTATTTTTAACCTTTTAGGATTGACTGTGTAAAAACCATACATAGGATCTGTTGCAGTATAACCAGGTATATCAATTAAATAACTAAAACTATACATGTATTGATATTCTGCAAATATACTTATCCTATTTAATTTGTAGGCGATACCTTCTCCTACATTAAATCCCCAGATAGGTTTTTTAGTAATTTGGTCTTTAAACGAATTAGCATCATCACTACTTAGTTTTGGATAATAATAATCCATTCGTGGACCAATAAAGATATATGGTGTAAATGATTTTAAAGGTATCTTTAATTTAAAATATGGGCTAAAAGTAAAGAATCCAAATCTTAAAAATAGATTAGAAGGATATTCATTAGTGTTGAAATTGAATGGATTTATTGTAGTTTTATTTATACTTTTGTATATTCCAATATCAGCAGAAACATCCCAATATTCTTTTGAAATAATATCAGTTGTTATTACACTATAAAGCCCCGGTGTCGTATTAAATTTATAATAATAGTCCATCTGGTCATACTCCCAATTCTGAGATGAGATTGTAATGCCTCCTTTTATCCCTATACTCTTTATTATTTGTGAATAAGATAAATTGCTAAGCAAACATAAAAGGATAATATATTTAATTTTCATGATTGTGATATTTTAATTATTAATACTATTAATTTGCTCGGGAGTGGGGGTAGCTGAAGTTTCTTTTTTATTAAAATGGTATTTTAAACCAATACTAATTACATGTGTAGTAGTTTTTAACTGATCTCTTGGTATATCGGGAAACGCAATATTATGAGGTTTGTCAATTAGATAAGTAAAAGAGTATAAAAACTTGTATTCGGCAATTATACTGAATCTCTTTATACGATAACAAAAGCCTTCTCCAATATTAAATCCCCAGATAGGCTTTTTTGTAATTCCGTCAAAATAATAATTTATATCATTCTTATTTAGATTGGAATAATAATAATCAACTCTAGGACCAATAAATATAAAAGGTGTAATTCTATTAATTTGTGTTTTAAGTTTAATAACCGGACTAAATGTTATAAAACCAATTGTAAATTTAGATTCCCCGGGTAGAGCTTCCAAAGAATAATAACTAAAAGCATTAGGATTGAAATCAACGTTGCTTCCGCTTTGATAAACGCCGAGATCGGTCATTATATTCCAATGCTCTTTGTTTACAAATTCAGCAGAAATAACACCATAAAATGAAGGAATAGGAGTGAAGTTAAAGTAAGGTTGCCAAAAAGTATCATTCCAATTATGATTTGATAATGATACACCACCTTTGAAACCTATACTGTTTAATATTTGAGCATAGGAAAAGCTACTGCTTATTACAATTAAAAGGATAACTAATTTGATCTTCATGTTTTTTTTGTTATTAGACTAATAAAATAAAATACCAAAGATTGTAAAATAATATATATATATAAGTTTATATTTCATCTATAATTTGATTTCGCTTTTACCTTATCACCGTCACTCTTCCTATTATCTTCCTCTGCTCTCCGGTATCTTTTATAGTAGTTGTAAGCTGATAAACATAAACACCTAAAGGAACTGGTTTGCCTTTGTAAGTGCCATCCCAGCCTTTATTTATATCTTCACTTTCAAATATTAGTTCTCCCCAACGATTAAATATAGTAAGTTTATAAGCACTAAACTCATACACTGTTTTTATATAAAACACATCGTTTTTACCATCACCATTTGGTGTAAAACTATTAGGAATATAAATATCCGGTATAATATTTTCAGTAGTATCACAATCTTTATACATTATATTTATTGTATCATAAGTTGTAATATTATAATCTGCAAAATAAGCACTAACACAATAAATACCTGCTTGTGTTACTTTATAAGTTGAATCATGACTCCCATCTTGCCATGTATAAGTAGCATTAGGCATATTGGGGTTTAAAGTAAGGCTTTGCCCTAAACACAAAGTTGTATCATTACCTAAACTAAACTTAAAACTACACTCACACACAGAAACATCATCTAAATAAACATATGTCATCCCAATTTTACCGGAAGGCCAATTAATAACATTATCAAAATTACCAATTGTTAAGTATTCTTCTCCACCATTAGCAATAAACGTATTTGATATTAGTAACCAATTAACAGTATCAATATTAAAAATATCATTTTGAACTCTAACACCATTATTTAAAATAGGTGTGTAGGTATCAGGAACAGTATCCTTAGAAAAAAGCATACCAATTGAATCTAATAAAACATAATTAAATGTTGAACCAAACGAATATTCTGCAAGAGTTATATAGAAATTGGTGCAATATTTTTTATTTGAAATTAACGAATCACTTAATTTTGTCTTAATAGTTTCTCGCCAATCTAAATCAGTTTGAATATTTGAATAGTCAACTAAACCAGAATAAGCATTTCCTGTATGTGCATATTGAAATCCTGAATAGTTTAATGGAACAGAAACACCCCCTGGTGTTGAGCAGCTATCAAAGTAATCTGTAGAAAGTCCCCACCAATATTTACATTTATACATTTGATTAGACCATGCAGGGCAACTATAATACTCTTCAAAAGAGGGATTTTGAACCAAGTTAGGTCCAATAATCTGTTCTTTTGTTGTTAAGCTATAAAACAGAAGAATAAATAATACTATGTAATTAATTTTTTTCATTAAGAATACAAAAATAAGTAAATCCTGCCATATAGACAGGATTTACTTATAAAAAGTTGCTTACTTATTTAAAATAATTAATTTGCCGGATGCAAACATGTCATTATTAACTTTTATAACATAAAAATAGATTCCGGATGTTAAACTATTGACATTTACTTTCTGTTCAGTATAGTCTTTTGGAATTGTATTTGACAATAATCTATTGCCCAGAATACTCCAAATCTCAATTATTCCATCATTTGGAATAGGCTGATCAAATGCAATAGTAACACTTTCCTTTGCAGGATTAGGATACACATGCACTGTATTAGGTTTAGCCTCTGGTTTAGTATATTGTTGCAATGATTTTTGTTTATAGTTTATATCGTCCGGATTTATATTCAGCATTACACATGCCAGATATACAGCATCTCCATTCGTAAAAGGATCACTATAAGCAATGTTATACAAAGTACCGCTTTGGTCTTTTGTAAGTTCATAATTCCAAGAAGCCCATGTATTCAGATAGATATTTCCAACTATAATCCTATTATGATTAACAGCATTAGTATCAGCTATCAAATCTAACTCTGCTTGTGCAGTTACTAAATCATTTGTATCTATAGCAGCTAGTGCGTTATAATAATGTGCAGCATCTTCCTATCTTACCACCGTTACTCTTCCTGTCATCTTTCTTTGTTCTCCGGTATCTTTTATTGTAGCTGTAAGCTGATAAACATAAACACCTAAAGGAACTGGTTTGCCTTTATAAGTACCATCCCAACCTTTATTAACATCATCACTATCAAATAATAATTCTCCCCAACGATTATAAATTACTAGTTTAAACTCACTAAACTCATATACTGTTTTAATATTAAACACATCGTTTAAACCATCACCATTTGGAGTAAAGCTATTGGGTATATATATATCAGGAACAATAGTTTCTACTGTATCACAATTTATATAAGCTACATTTATAGTATCATAAGTTGTAATATTATAATCTGAAAAATAAGCACTAACATAATAAGTGCCAGTTTGTGTTACTTTATAAGTAGAATCATGACTCCCATCTTGCCAAGTATATATTGCATTAGACATATCAGGGTTTAATATAAGGCTTTGCCCTACACACAAAGTAGTATCATTTCCTAAACTAAACTTAAAACTACATTCACATACAGATACATCATCT
>JBAXLO010000311.1:0-3914 GCA_037134755.1 Bacteroidota bacterium
GTATATGGTATGTTAGGTATTGGTTTAATGTTATTCTCATTAAGAGGCTTAACTATTACTAAAGAATGGAATGAGAAAGCAGTTAGATTCTCTTTCTGGAGTTTACAAATAGGTTTAGTTTTAATGTTATTTATTAGCGTTTTACCTGTTGGTATTTTACAAACTATTGCTTCAGTTGATCACGGAATTTGGTATGCACGTTCAATGGAATTTATGCAACAACCTATTATGCAACATTTACGTTGGTTAAGAGTATTTGGTGATACTATCTTTGCTTTAGGTAGTTTAAGTCTGGTTTATTTTGTAATTGGTCTGAAAACAGGCTGGTCACTGAAGAAATAATTAATAATTAAAAATTAAAAATTAACAATTAATAATTAAAATTAAGAATTAAAGGAGTTGTCAATATTCGGCAACTCCTTTATAAAACAAATAAAATAATAATAAAATGAAAGCAACAGAACAATTAATGGAAGATCATGAAGGCATTAAATTAATGCTTTCAATCTTCGAAAGCTTTAATAAAAAAGCTTTAAATGGTGAAGAAATAAATTTGGAACATCTTGAAAGTATGATTGATTTTATTAAAACTTTTGCAGATAAATGTCATCATGGTAAAGAAGAAGAAGTTTTATTTCCTGCAATGATAGATGCAGGTATGAGTTTAGAAGGTGGACCCGTAGCAGTTATGCTAAACGAACATGATCAGGGAAGAGCTTTTGTAAAAGGCTTAAACGAATCTTTTAATAATTATAAAAGTGGTGATAAAACTGCTTTAAAAGGTATTGTTGATAATAGTACAGGTTATATTCATCTTTTAAGAAATCATATTGATAAAGAAAATAATATTCTTTTCAGGATGGCTGATCAGTTTATTGATCCTTCGTTACATGATAGTATTTTCGAAGCTTTTGAAAGGATAGAAATAGAAAAAATAGGAGCTGGGAAGCATGATGAGTATCATAAGCTTTTGCATGAGCTTAAGAGTATATATTTAAGATAGGACATCTTACCTTAAATATTGTTTCATTACTAATTTATTTGACTTAATACTAATGATAAGTCAGAAAAGAAAACCGCTTCAACAGGCGGTTTTTTTGTTGTAATAAAGATCTATATTAATAAATAAATTCATTTTATGTATTAAACCAATTTAATTTATATTACTTTTGCATTCTGTTACCAAGATAACAATTAAGTTGAATTACTATGAAAAACATTGTTAAGCAAATTATCCCACCCGATAAATGGAGATTATCAGTTCTTATAATAGTTGGTATATTCTTTGGGTTTGCAGCTTATGCGTTATATCTTTCTAAGTTTCCTTCCTATCTTTCGGATTCACCCGAGACTTGTGTTAACTGTCATATAATGGGTCCGGAGTATGCTTCGTGGAGTCATAGCTCACACCGAATTCATGCTACTTGCAACGATTGTCATGTTCCTCACAATAATATCTTTAATAAGTATTTTTTTAAAGCTAAAGATGGCATGAGACATGCAACTATTTTTACGCTTCGTACCGAGCCACAAGCTATTATTATTAAAGAAGCTAGTAAGAGAGTTGTTCAGCAGAATTGCGAACGTTGTCATACTTATCTTCTTAATCATAATAAAGATAAAATGAATGCAGCATTAGGTATAAATAAGGAAGAAGATGAGGACGAAGGCGAGGATAATAACGAACGTAAATGCTGGGATTGCCACAGGGAAACTCCTCATGGAAAAGTTAAAAGTATTTCGAGTGCTCCTAATGCTTATGTACCTTTACCTAAAAGTCCGGTACCTGAATGGCTTAACAGTTTAATGAATAAAGAAAAAACAAATAATAAATAATAGATTTAACCATGAAAACGATTTCAGAAGTCATCAAACAAAAACCTTGGGTAGGATGGATGTTATTTTTTGCAACCATAGTCGTTGTATTTCTAATTGGGTTGTTTGCTTCTTCAATCATCGAAAGACGAGCTGAAGCAGTGTATGCTTACAAACCTTCGAAAGTAGTATCGCAATGGGAGCCAAGGAATGAAGTGTGGGGTGATAATTTCCCTAACGAGTATCAGTCATTTCTAAAGACTGCCGATACTAATTTCAAAAGTATGTTTAATGGTAACGGCAAGGTTGACATGCTCGATACAGATCCTATGTTGGTATTATTATGGGCTGGTTATCCTTTTTCAAAAGAATATAATCAACCCAGAGGTCATATTTATGCAGTAAATGACATTAGAAATATATTAAGAACCGAAGGCCCTATGAATGCAAAAGAGGGACACATGCCTAATACCTGCTGGACATGTAAGAGCCCTGATGTACCTAGGGTTATGCACAAGAGTGGTATTGCTGATTTTTATAAAGGTAAGTGGGCTTCAAAAGGTAGTGAGATTGTTAATCCTATTGGTTGTGCCGATTGTCATGATGCCAAGACTATGGATTTACATATTTCACGTCCGGCTTTGATTGAAGCTTTTCAACGTCAGGGGCTGGATATTAATAAGGCTAATCATCAGGAGATGCGTAGTCTGGTGTGTGCACAATGTCATGTTGAATATTATTTTAAAGGTGATGATAAGTATTTAGTATTTCCATGGGATCAAAGTACTAGTGTTGATTCAATTGAAGCGTATTACGACAAGATTCAGTTTAGCGACTGGACTCATAGTTTAAGCCGTACTCCTATGTTGAAAGCTCAGCATCCCGACTACGAACTTTTTAAAACAAGCATTCATTATCAAAGAGGACTTGGTTGTGCTGATTGCCACATGCCTTACAAGAGTTCTGGAGGTGTTAAGTTTACCGATCATCATATACAAAGTCCTTTAAACATGATAGCAAATACATGTCAGGTATGTCATCGCGAAAGCGAAGAAACTTTAAGAAACAATGTGTACGATCGTCAGAAGAAGGTTAATGAAAACAGATTAAAAGCTGAAGCTGTACTTTGTAAAGCACATTTAGAAGCCAAAGCTGCCTGGGATGCAGGTGCTACAGAAGCCGAAATGAAACCTGTATTGTTATTGATCCGTCATGCGCAATGGCGTTGGGATTTTACTGCTGCCAGTCATGGTGCTTCGTTCCATGCCCCTATCGAGGTGTTGCGTATTTTGGGAACATCTATCGAAAAGTCACAGGAAGCACGTGTGTTGCTAGCACGTATTTTAGCTTCTCATGGTGTTAACAAACCTATTGATATGCCTGATATCTCTACCAAAACTAAAGCTCAGAAATATATAGGTCTGGATATGGAAAAACTTTACAAAGAGAAACAAGAGTTTTTACAGAAAGTTGTTCCCGAATGGATTCGTATTTCAAACGAAAGAGAGAGTAAGTATAATTTGCAGAATCTATAAAACTACGCAAAATACCTGTCAGGTTTCCCATCCTGACAGGTATTTTGCGATTTAGTGATATTGCGATTTAGTGATTTAGTAATACATCCTGTCAGGTTTTTCATCCTGACAGGTATAACAGCCATTTAAAAATAAACCTTACAGGATAAGAATCTGTCAGGAGAAATGCCTTACCGCTTCCCCGATTTCCGGCTTAACAATTTTTTCTTTTCATTTTTTATCTTTGTATGATAAAATAGCGTTACATTTGTATACATTTAATCAACAATCTTAATAACATATAGTTGATGATGCCAAAATTAATAATAAATAAGCTTTTAGCAACTTTGTAAAGAGTAAAAAGGGTGTTTAAAATATGCTCACAACTTTTTTGCTCCGTAAAGACATCTTTTTGTCACCCTCACAACTTTCGGTCACCGTAAAGACATCTTTACGGTGACCTAATAACTTTCGGACTCCGTAAAGACATCTTTTCGGTTACCTAATAACTTTCGGACTCCGTAAAGACGTCTTTTCGGTTACCTAATAACTTTCGGACTCCGTAAAGACATCTTTTCGGTAACC
>JBAXLO010000312.1:0-3833 GCA_037134755.1 Bacteroidota bacterium
TGACCGGCTCTGTGTAATACGCCACCTTTCTTACTCCTTAAAGGGAATATATGTCCAGGACGTCCAAGCTCATCAGGCTTAGTAGTAGGATTTGCAAGGGCTTTAATGGTTTTAAAACGGTCGCTTGCTGATATACCTGTAGTGCATCCTTGACCTAAAAGGTCAACAGAAACAGTAAATTGGGTTTCATGAGCTGAAGTATTGTTAGAAACCATCATGTGAAGATTTAATTCGTCACAACGCTCTTCAGTAAGCGGTGTACAGATTAAACCTCTGCCATGAGTTGCCATAAAGTTTACAATTTCTGGAGTAATCGTTTCTGCAGCGGTGATGAAATCGCCTTCGTTCTCTCTATCTTCATCATCAATAACTATCAGAACCTTACCTGCTTTGTAATCTTCAATAGCTTCTTCTATTGTGTTTAACTTAAATTCCATTGTGTTTTTTAAAATTGCTGCAAAGTTAATTCTTTTTATGATAAAAAATAATTGTAATTTGAATAATAAATTTGTTTTGTTTGTTATAATGTACTTAATTTGCTTTTTTATTAATAATAAGTAGTTGAAATGAGAAATGAATGGATGGTAATTATCAATCCTCATGCAGGAAGTCGTAAAGCTGGGAAGGATTGGATTATAGTGAAAGAGATGTTGATGAAAGAGAAAATAAATTTTGTTTTTGAGTTTACAGACAGTAAATATCATGCTACTGAACTTACCCTTAAGTTTATTGAAGAGGGCTATCGTAAGTTTATTGCTTTTGGTGGTGATGGCACTCTTAATGAAATAGTAAATGGTATCTTTATTCAAAAGATCATTCCTACTAAAGAGTTTACGCTTGCTATGTTGCCCGTTGGTACCGGTAATGATTGGTGTAGAATGTTTAATATCCCTATAGATTATGCAGGTGCTATTAAAGTTATAAAGAATGAAAAAATCTTTATTCAGGACGTAGGAACTGTTAATTATTATAATAATGGATGGCATAAGATTAATTATTTTGCTAATGTAACCGGCATAGGGTATGATGCTTTGGTTAATCGCAAAACTAATCTTCAAAAAGATAAAGGAAGAGGGGGGAAGCTATCTTATTTCTTAAATATATTTTCATCTTTGTTTGGATATAAAGTTGTGCCTGTTACTATTGATGCAGATGGTGTGATAATTAAAGCCAATCTTTTTAGTATGAATGTGGGTATATGCAAATACAATGGTGGAGGTATGATGCAATTGCCTAATGCTGTTGCTGATGACGGTTTATTGGATCTTACTATTATTAAAAAGATTAGTAAGTTAGAGTTGTTTATGAGTTTAAAGAGATTATACGATGGAACTTTATTAACGCATCCTAAAGTTGAGGCTGTTCAGGCAAAAAATATAGTTATAACTGCTGATGATTCAATATATCTGGAGGCTGATGGTGAGTTTTTGGGCAATGGTCCCTTTACTTTTAATATTATACTCAAATCATTATCTATAGTTTGTGCTTAATTTTCTATAGTTTGTGCTGAATTACAGGTATAGTATGTGATAAATGTTTTGAAAGGGGGAAAATTATTCCTGAGTGTAGTATAACAAGTCATTTTAATATGAAAACGTCGTCATTGCGAGGAGGTACGACGAAGCAATCTATTGTTATTATGATAATTAAGATTGCTTCACTTTGTTTGCAATGAAGACATAGTGCTTAATAGACCGGACTTATTCCTTTTTCTCTTTAATTACCAGAAAAATATCTTCATTATCTTTCTTCATTAGATAACGCTCTCTACCAAACTTTTCTAAAGTCTTTGAGTTTGTGCTGATATCGTGTAAAGCCAATCTATCTTTATCTATTTCACTTATGTAATAAGCCTTCATTAGTCTAAGATCTTTAAGTTCGTGATGTAATTTATACTGTACAATAAGACTATTTCTGTCAATTGCGCTCATCCAAATCACAAATACTAATATCGTGATAACAAATTTGTTCTTTATGAATTTAAATATTCTCTTAAACATGATAGTTGTGTTTTTAATTTTACAAAATTAAGACATTTATTTATAATAATGATAAAATTGAATAATTATTTTCAAACTAATCATTGTTAATAAAAAAAGGCTGTTAATCAACAGCCTTCTTTTTTAAACAACAATTATAGTAAACGCCTAAACTTTTGCAAGAACAGGGAATTTATTTACAACATAAGTAAATATTCCAAAGAAAACAGTTGTATATAATAATGTTCCAACTAATTCGTAGCCAAAAAATGGAATTGCCTGCATGTAGCAAAACATAAATCCATGAACTGTCATTGGATAGGTAAGAATTCCTACGCCACTTATCCAAACTGCAAAGTTTGATAATACGAAGAACACTATTGAAGATATTAAGGAAGCGCCAACAACTGTGGCTGCATTCACTTTTCTTCTTAAATAAAATCCAATTGCTACTGTGATAGCAAAACTGATATAAATTGCATACATTTGTGTGTAAAAACCAAGAAAAACATCACTTATAATCATTGCAGCTAATGGAATTAGAAATGCAAGTGCTTTTCTTTTTATAAAGGTGCCTCCAAATAGTGCAATTGCAAATACGGGAGTCATGTTTGGTATGTGTGCAATTAAGCGTGAAAAGGCAGCTACAAATACCATTGCAACTACAAAAAGTAAACGTGGTGTTATTATTTTATTCATGTTATTAATGTGTATTATAAAAAACTCAACAAAATTATAAAATTATTATGATTATTTGACTACTTTTACAAAAAATCTTTTAACAACTCAATATCTATGTTATTCAGGAGGTTTGTAATTTTTTGTTTGTTATTATTGATAATATCTTTCATTGCATGCGATGATATTAACGAAACTTATGAGAAAAAGTTTGATGTTTTTTCAATGTATCGTGATTTAACCATCATCGAAAATGGAAATGCTTTAAGACAAGAAGACGTTCAATTGCTAAAGAATTTTATTGACAGGAAGATATTATGCGATAGTATAAGATGGTTAAAAAGATACTCTTATCATGATTTATATATGTTCGCTGCTCAAAGTGCCAACAGTCTGGCTACAGGAACTGCAAATGAAAGTAGGTGGAAAATAAATAATATGCTTGTGATTAAGATGGTTAATTATAGTGCTGATGATGGGGAACTTTCATTTTCAATTCAAAATAACTCGGGTAAGAATATTAAGTCATTCAGGGCCGATGTAAAGCTTTATACTTTGAGTAGTAATAAGATAGGACAGATTGATATTAACTATCAAGATACTTTGCTTGCCGGCAAAACGTATCAATATACTCAAAATGATATTATAGCTTACAAACTTGATAAATATACTCTCAAAGAGTTGGTTGTTAAGCCCAATATAAGGCGTATTATTTTTACTGATACTACCCAATTTGTCAATCCTTTGGGCTCTGTTTTTGATGATGAATAGTCTTTATTTGTGAGTCTGGTTTAAATAGTAGCATGTCGTCATTGCGAGCCCCAAGACTTACAGCCCACCAAGTAGTATGACAGAATATAACCACTAAGCGGTTTAGAACCGCTAAGTGGTAGCTATCCCGCTTAGCGGTTCCAAACCGCTTAGCGGATATATTAGAAAACGCAAATAGCACATTATATATACTTTGCGATATTCTGTCATTGCGAACGTAGTGAAGCAATCTCAAGGTTCATTTATTCAATAGATTGCTTCGTCGTTCCTCCTCGCAATGACGGCGTATACTTGTTAAAATGACTTATCGAAATGGTATTATTTCTTTATAATTTTAATTTCCACTCTTCTGTTCCTCATTCTGTCATCTTCAGTTCTTTCTATTTTAATTAATCGATGTTTCCC
>JBAXLO010000313.1:0-3833 GCA_037134755.1 Bacteroidota bacterium
CATATATATGATGCAAGAATATCACATATTGAAGGCACTTATTATATAATGTTTGCAATGGATATGGATGCAGGTTGTCAATTAGGTTTAGGCAAGACTAATGATTTTAAGAACTTCGAATTCTTAGGCATTACTTCTAACGAAGACATTAGGAACGGTGTTCTTTTCCCTGAAAAGGTTAATGGAAACTATCTTCGTATGGATCGCCCCAACAGATCTCGTCATGATAATGGCACAACTTCGGGTAGTACTATCTGGTTATCTAAATCTAATGACCTTCTTAACTGGGAACCTGTGGCTCCTTTAATTGATGGTCGCTTCCATTACTGGGATGAGTTCATTGGTTCAGGGCCTCCTCCGGTTAAGACTCGTAAAGGTTGGCTTCACATTTATCATGGTGTGGCAGGGCACTTCGGAAGTTCTAATATTTATCAGGGAGGTGTAATGTTATTAGATTTAAATGATCCTACCAAAGTAATTTCACGTAGCTGGTGCAATATTTTAGAGCCTCGTGAAATCTATGAACTAGCAGGACAAGTTCCTAATGTTGTATTCCCAAGTGGAATGATAGTTATGGAATATGATGCTGAAGGTTTTGCTTTACACGATAGCGAAGTATATGTTTATTATGGTGCTGCTGATACTTGCGTAGGACTTGCTGTTACTACAATAAACGAGTTATTAGAAAATACAAATCAATAATCAATTAATATATCCAATATGAATCTTTCTACAGGCGACTGGGCAATTGTTTTAGTACTTCTGGCTATGATGGTCGGGATGGTGCTTTTTAGTAAGAACCTTGTGAGATCTGTTTCCGACTTTCTGGCAACAGGACGTACAGGAGGCAGATACATTATTTCAATGTTTCATGGCACTGCTGCTTTAGGGGCAATCACTGTAGTGGGTGCTTTAGAACAGAATTATAATGCAGGATTTAACTCCCGTTGGTGGGAGATGCCGACTGCTGTAATCCTTGTCGGCATAAGCGTTAGCGGATGGGTTGTATATAGATTTAGAAAAACAAAAGCCTTAACGATGGCACAGTTCTTCGAAATAAGATACAGTCGTTCATTCAGGATATTTGCCGGCTTTCTGGCTTTCTTTTCGGGGGTGTTCAATATGGTTATATTCCCTTCAGTAAGTGCCAGATTCTTTATCTATTTCTGTGGTATTCCTGAAATCGGATATCTAGGTTCTTTCTCAGGCACCAACATATTAGTAACGGCAGTAATGGTATTAATTCCTCTCTACTTTATCTTTACGGGAGGGCATATTGCGGTAATGTTTACCGATTTCATTCAGGGGGTGTTTGTAAATATCGTTTTTGTTGTTATCGTAATTTTATTACTTTTAAAAATAGATTGGTCACATATAAATACAACAATTACAAATGTAGAAGCTGGGAAGTCTCTTATAAATCCTTTTGACGCCAGCAATGTCAAGGACTATAATCCGTGGTTCTTCTTTATTGGGATGTTTGGCTTGATTTATACCAAACTTTCATGGCAGGGTAATTCTTCATTTAATATTGCAGCAAAAAGTGCACATGAAGCTCGAATGGCTGATGTTTTAACCAATTGGCGACTTGTTCCTCAATGGGGATTGTTCTTAGTATTCGTTCCTATTGTTGCTTATTCATTTTATCATAATATAGATTTTAAGAATATAGCTGATATGGTTAATGTCAAATTATCTACAATTGGTAATGCTACACAACAAAGTCAACTAAGGGTTCCCTTGGCTTTAAATTATTTGTTGCCTGTCGGTATTAAAGGTGCTTTTGTTGCTATAATGTTAGCTGCGGCTATCACTTGTCATAATACTTATATGCATTCCTGGGGAAGTATCTTTATTCAAGATTGCATCATGCCTTTGCGTGGCAAACCTTTTGCACCTAAAGAACATCTTAAATATCTAAAGCTATCTATACTTGGGGTTGGTATTACTATTTTTGTTCTAAGTATTGTTTTCCAACCTAAAGATCTTGTATTCTTATTCCTTAATATATCCGGTGCTATTTTTGTAGGAGGTTCGGGTGCTGTTATTATTGGTGGTTTATATTGGAAACGTGGCACAACTGCTGCTGCATGGGCCGCAATGATTACAGGTGCTTTAACGGCTTCTCTTAATATTCTTTTAAATAAGATAATCCCTGATTTCCCTATTAACGGGCAATGGGGTTGGTTCCTTGCTATGGTTATGGCTTCGCTGGTTTATGTTGTTGTTTCATTGCTTACACAAAAAACTGCTATTAACTTCGATAAGGTAATGCACAGAGGTGAGTTTGCCGAAAAGGAAGAAGTTGTAGCTATAGACGCTGAACCTGTAAAAGGATGGAAAGTATTAGGCACAACCAAAGAGTTTACTAAAGGTGATAAGATTATTTATATAGTAACTATGGGATGGACAGCCTTATGGGTACTTGTGTTCTTTGTTGGTACTATATATCATTTCTTTATACATAAAATAACTAATACAAGCTGGATGCATTTCTGGATGATTTATACATATATCTTTTTAACCACATCTATTATTGTTACTATATGGTTTACTATTGGAGGTATTAAAAACTTACGTGAAATGATATCAGCGCTTCGTCATAATATACGTGATGATAGTGATTCAGGTTATGTTGCCAAAAAGAATAAAGATTAATTCAATTAAATAATATTTATCGAATATAAGACAATAATCATAATAAACATTACTAATTATGGGAACAAATAAATCTATTTTTAAATTATCAATATACTGTATTATCATTTTTTTTGCTTTTAGTTGCAACACGAAGAGTAAAACTGATATTGATGATTCTAAACCACTTTTAACTCTTGGAGATACCATCTCGGATATCGACAATAATATTTATCATACCATTAAAGTAGGGAGTCAGTTATGGATGATAGAGAACTTGAGTGTAAACCGTTTTATTAATGGGGATACCATTCCTGAAGCCAAGACTAAAGAAGAATGGGAAAGATTGGGGAAAGAATCTAAACCGGCTTGGTGTTATTATAACAATGAACCAGATAGTGGGAAAAAATGCGGAAAGCTTTACAACTGGTATGCTGTAACTGATAAGAGAGGATTAGCACCTGAAGGCTGGCAAGTGCCGAGTGATTCAAACTGGACACAACTAACCGACAGTTTAGGAGGCGAGAATGTAGCCGGAACAATTAGAAAAGCCATCGATGAAAAAAATAAAAAGGATACACTTAGAATCGGCTTTTCAAATGTTTTAGGTGGATACAGATATTCAAACGGAAATTTCCGCTACATCGATAGTATTGGTAACTGGTGGAGCAATACAGAAATAAACAATAACGCTGCTTGGTATCGTGGGTTGTACACCAAAAGTGTAATTATCGAAAGGAATGTTAACTGCAATAAGCAAAATGGGTTGTCAGTACGATGTTTTAAAGTTTTAAAGAAATAATGCTTTTGAGAATATCATAATACAAAAGGCTATTATCAATCCGATAGTAGCCTTTTTTAATTTCTTATCATACCAAAATTGAATTCTTATTTTGAAAATTTATAAAGAAAAAATGTAAGAACGGTAGCTATTACTAAGAGTTTGACATCAAGATTATTTTTATTATTCTTAATTATAACCTCTTCTTCCTTATTCGTTATTATAAACAATCGATTATACATCATGTAATGTATCGGCATGTAAACTCTTATTTTAACGGGCTTTCCATCCTTATATGCCGGTTGCCACGAAGGCATTTTGTCAAATATTCGTGCTATTTCTTTCTCCACATAAGGACTTCTTGATTTTAAACAATTATAATCGGTATAATTATTAAAATGAATGTCGGATTCAC
>JBAXLO010000314.1:0-3794 GCA_037134755.1 Bacteroidota bacterium
TTGCTAAAGAAAATAAATAAAGGAAGTTAACATGAGTGAATCATTTCAACCAAGAAGTCATTATTCAGAAAATAAATTACTAAACAAGATACTATTCTTAAGTAGATTATTTTTAGATTTTCAATTTAGAACAGTGTTTTTTTATTTTAAGAAAGAACTTGCAAAAGTTCAGGGAAGTGTTGTTGATGTGGGTTGTGGAGATTCTCCTTTTAAACATTTATTAGGAAGCAATACAACTTATACCGGTTTAGATTATAATCAATCATCAGAATTTAATTACAAGAGAACTGATGTAGTCTATTTTGATGGAACTAAGTTCCCTTTTCCAAATGAGAGTTTTGATTATGTATTATGTACAGAAGTTCTGGAACACATTCCTGAACCAGGTATATTTATTGATGAAGTTCATCGTATTTTAAAATCTGATGGAAAGGCATTATTTACCGTGCCATGGTCGGCAAGGTATCATTATATTCCTAATGATTATTATAGATATACACCATCTACATTACAAAAACTCTTTAGTGGTTTTAAAGAAGCAACAATAAAAACAAGAGGAACTGATTTAACTGTTATATGCTCTAAAAGTATAGTCTTTTATGCCGGTTTGGTCAGTAATATATTAAGAAAAGAGAAATCAATTCTTAGATATATTTATAAATTTATTGTGAATTCTATCTTTGCTGTAATCTTATTACCTATTTGTCTTTTGTTAGCGATAATTGGTCACATATCGTTACTACTTAACATTGGATCAAGTGACGATTGTTTGGGATATACTATTTTAATTCAAAAATAAACTTAATAAATATGGGTTCAACAACGATTGATGATAGAGGATTTAATCAAATATTCAATCCTTCTATGGCAATGGATATAAGGACAAAGAGACGTTGCGATTATATTATAAGCAAGATGGATTTGTCCAAACAAAGTGAGATATTGGAAATAGGTTGTGGACTGGGAGACATCTCTTATTATATTGCAAAGAACACTAATAATAAAGTATTAGGCACTGATCTTTGTCAGCCTTTTATTGATGATGCAAATAAAGCTTTCGCATTGCCTAATTTGCAATTTGACATACTTGATTTTAATAAACCTGAAAAACTATTAGGTCGTAAGTTTGATTATATAATAGGTAATGGGATTCTTCATCACTTATATAATCAAATTGATGAAACATTTATTAGTCTTAAGAATCTCTTAAAAGATGGTGGTAAGATAATATTTCTTGAGCCTAATCTTGTAAATCCTTATTGCTTCTTAATATTTGGCACAACTAAATTCTTTCGTGAATGGGCTAAATTAGAACCGGATGAAAAAGCTTTTACAAAGAGTTTTCTAAGAAGAAAACTTCTAAAAACAGGCTTTAAGAATTTAGATATTGAAAATAAAGACTTCCTTTTGCCTGTTACTCCAGCATCACTTATCAAACCTTCTATTGTAATTGGTAATGTTATTGAAAAGATACCCGGTTTAAGATTAATGGCTCAATCTATATTTTTTAGTGCAGAGAAATAACCTCATATTTGAAATATTAATCAAGCAAAATTAAATTAATAATCTGCAATTAGAATAAAAGTTGTATTTTTGTGACAACAAAAGTCAATAATTAATGGAAATTAGTTTGCGTATAACTTATAATTTTTACAAAATAATAATATGAGAAAGACTATTCAGTACCAAAATCCTAATGTGATTAAAAAAGATAAAGTAAAAGAAACTGTTTCTACTTCATTAAAGCAGATCCCTTTTTCGATTATTGTGCCTGTAAAAGATCAGAATGAACAAGTAAATCATTTTGCAGAAACGCTGAAGAAAATAAAGCAAGAGAACTATTCAAAATTCGAAGTAATTGTTGTAAATAATAATGCTTCACAAGAAGTTTTATCTGTTTTTGACACGAATGATATCTTTAAAACTCTAAAAGATCAGCAACTTCTTAAGATAATAAATCCGGATAGTGCAATTGATAAAACAAAAGCTATTTATTTAGGAATTACGAATGCATCTAAAGAAAATGTTCTTGTTTTTGATATAGATAAACTGAATAATTCATTTAATATTAATGATCTTTTCTCTGCAAAGAAAGATCTTAGGGATAAGATTGGCATTCCTGTCTTTCAAACCAAAGAAAAGACTAAAAAACCAAAGTATAATTACTCTTTAGTAATTGCTCCTGTTAATATTGCTAAGCTTTTATATGCTAATCTACTTCCTTCCGACACTAAATATCAGTTAGAAGTTAAATATAAGATAGCTCAGATGGGAATTGAAGTGGAGGAAATGCCAATATTTCAATCAAGTCCATTTATAGATTCAAAACAAGCACATATCTGTACCCGAATATTCAGAACATTTTATAGTAGATTAAACTGGTATTTTGTTACACCTCTTAAAGAACTTACTAGCAAGCCTGACAGGCAGTTGTTGCCGGATAAATTAAAGGAATCATCCATCTATAGATTCGCTTTTGCAGCTCTTGCAATTATATTGTTCTTTGTAATCCCGATGATGAGTTATCATTCAGGTAATTCAGGTGATGAGGATAAGGATCACTACCCTCAATCGTTGAGGATTTATAAATACTATACTTCTTTTGGCAAAGATACTACTTATAAGCAAATAAAGGAAATGGAAGCTTATGGTCAATCTTTTGATACCTTTACAGTTTTCTTTAATAAGATATTTAATGTTGAGAAAATTTTCGAAACACGCCATGTAATGAACGGTATGGTAGGCTGGTTAGCTTTATTGTTTTGTGGTTTGCTGGCATGTATTCTTGCCAATTGGAGAGCAGGATTGATAACGATGTTTCTAGTGTTCTTTTCTCCGCCTTTCTTCGGACAATGCTTTAATAATAACAAGGATATCCCCTTTGCGATGGCTTATATCTTTACCATTTATTTTATAGTGAAGTTTATTAAAGAGTATCCAAAGATCAAACTTAACACAAGTATCTATATTGCCCTTGGTATTGCAATGGCTATCAGCGTTCGTATAGGGGGGCTTTTGCTTATTGCCTACACTTTTATGTTCTTTGGCATGTACTTTTTGTTTACTGTTAAGCTTAAAGAGCTTTTTTCTGCCGATAACATTGCTAAGATGAAGAAACTTATTATTTATGCTGTTATTATTTCGATTGCGGGGTATTTTATGGGTTTAATTTTGTGGCCTTATGCTTTGGAAGCTCCTTTGAGTAACCCTTATAAGGCACTTGTGTTTATGACTAACTTCTCTACCGCAAGTTTAAGACAGTTGTATGAAGGTGTGCCTATCTGGTCAGATAAAGTTCCGCTGTATTATACATCTAAATACATCTTAATTACGGTTCCGATAGTGGTTTTAGTAGGGGCTGTTTTAAATATTATTACTATTAGGAAGAAGGATTTTGGTTATTTCTGGGCATTTGTTTTATTCTTCTCTTTTGGATTCCCTATCTTCTATATGGTTTATAAACACTCTAATGTGTATGGTGGCTGGCGACATGCTTTATTTGCTTTCCCTCCATTGGCTGTCATTGCGGGCGTTGGTTATAGCCGGGCTATTGATTTTATTAAGAATAATAAGTTTAAATTTTTAGGGTTGATTGCCATCGTTCTCATGGCATATAGTCCTATTACACATACTATAAAGAATCATCCTTACGAATATGTTTATTTTAATGAATTTGCAGGAGGTGTTAAAGGGGCTTATGGAAATTATGAGCTTGATTATTATTTCCACAGCTTAAAAGAAGCTTCTGAATGGGTGATTAAGAATGGTAAGAAAGATGATCCTAACGATAAGAC
>JBAXLO010000315.1:0-3762 GCA_037134755.1 Bacteroidota bacterium
TGTATTAAGATTGAATACAGAAGGCAGGGGTAAATACTTAGGTTCGTTTAAAGCTGATGATAAAATCTTAACCTTAATGAAAGATGGTTATTATCGTTTAACTAACTTTGAACTTACCAATCATTTTGATGAGGACTTAATTTTAATAGAAAAGTTCAATCCTAAAAAGATTGTATCTGTAGTATATTTTGACGGAGAGACTAAGTTACCATACATTAAAAGATTCCAAATAGAAGAATCTGATAAGAAATTAAACTTTATCGGTGATCATTCCGACTCTTATGTGTATGCTATCTCAAATGACTGGTTACCTCAGGTTGAAGTTGTCTATAATGAAAAACTTAATAAAAAGAAAATCGAAAATGAAAAGATATTGTTAGCTGATTTTATAGCTGTTAAAGGTTATAAAGCTAAAGGCAAACGTGTATCAACTCATTTTGTAAAAGAGGTACTCTTATTAGATTCTTTGCCTTATGAAGAAGAAGGTGAAATCGTTAATGAAGAGGATTTCGAAGAAGAAAGTACTGAAAATGACATCAGCACTCCTTTAGAACTTGATAATAATAAGAAGAGTGATGAAGATGGTGATGATCCTATTCAAATGACATTATTTTAATAGTAAAAACAATAACTCAAAATACAAATCGTTTAACAAAAAAGAATTTTAAATTAACATGATTGATACTAAAATATTAGATGTAACCGCTGATGTAAAATGGATTGGTGTACTTGATCCGGGATTAATAACATTTGATGTAGTGATGGAAACAAAGTTCGGCACTACCTATAACTCTTATTTCATCAATGCGGATAAGAAAACCATTATTGAAACCACTAAAGAAAACTTTTGGAAGACTTATGAAACCAAAGTCAGAGGAGTATGTGATCCCGAGGAGATAGAATATATCATATTAAACCATACTGAACCTGATCATTCGGGCAACTTAAAGAACATGTTAAGCATTGCACCAAAAGCAGTAGTTGTTGGAAGTGGGAATGCAATTAGATATCTGAAAGACCAGTTGGGTTGCGAATTTCCTCATATGATAGTTAAAGATGGTGATACACTTGATTTAGGCAACAAAACTCTTAAGTTTATTGGTGCACCTAATCTCCACTGGCCTGATACTATCTATACTTATCTTGTTGAGGACAAGATAATGTTTACATGCGATTCTTTCGGTGCACACTTTAGCGATGAAAGAATGTTCGATACTAAAGTCGGTGATTTTGAAGATGCATTTAAATATTATTTTGATGTGATTTTGAAACCTTATAGCAAATTTATGCTTAGAGCTATCGAAAAGATACGTCCTTTTGATATAAATGTAATTTGTCCCGGACACGGACCCATACTTACCGATACCTGGCAGCATTATGTAAATCTTACTGAAGAATACGCTTTAAAAGCTAATGCATTACCCGATCCTAAAAGAGTGATGATTGCTTATGTTTCCGCTTATCAAAACACATCAATAATGGCTGATAAAATAGCAGAAGGCATCAGTATGGTTGATGATATTATTATTGATATTTGTGATTTGGAGAGGATGTCATTAAGTGTTGTTGAAGAAAAAATTGCTCACAGCAGTGGAATTATTATTGGCACTCCTATTATTAATCAGAATATTCTTTTGCATATTTATCAATTATTTGCAATGGTTAATCCTTTGCGTGATAAAGGTAAACTTGCAGGTGCTTTTGGCTCTTACGGATGGAGCGGTGAAGGCGAAAAGATGCTAGAAACTAATATTATTAATTTAAAATTAACCTACTTTTGCGAGAGTTTATTTATCAAGTTCACTCCACATAAAGAGCAATTAGATAAATGTATTGAATATGGTAAAGCTTTCGGACAAAGATTAATTGAGAACAATAAACTTTCTCATTAGCGATCTAATTTAACATTTAATGTTTAATTAAACTTGAAAAACAACAACTTTTACATTCTCATTCCTATTCTTATTATAGCTTCCCTCCTATCGTCGTGCCGTGTAGAAAGGGATATTGCCAGAGAGTTTGTGCAACAAGACAATAATATTGCTATTCTACTTCTCACTGATACCGTATTATATAGGACGAATGATAAAGTTAAAAGAATCCCCGACTTTGATTCGATGTATTATGATATTCAAGATTCAATATGGGCAGCTAATACTGTTTATTTAGATTCAGTTAATGATAAAAAACTTATTAATAACCTATTTTCTAGTCTTAAAAATGAATTAGAATATTATGAATTCAAAGTATATACTAATAAGACTAAAAAGGATTTTGATGCATTAAATTCGGGATATATATTTAAAATATCACAAATTGAGCTCGAAGAAGACAAATATACCTATAAGGATGAATATTCATTTCCAAATAATGATAGTTTAATTTACTATAAAGATCACGAAATAAATAAATATGATCTTAATTGTTGGTTCCAATTGATACCATTAGATACTACTACAGAAAAGAAAAAAATATTCTATAATAGCTTTAGTATCGAAGATAAACTTGATGGGAGTTTTTATAAAAACGAATCAAATACAGTTAAATACAAATATCATATCTTCCCTGTTAGCTTAAATGATATTTATTATCTTTCGACCCATTCGGGCAATAAGAACTCTAATTTTCTTTTTAATTATTTTATGAATATGTATATACGAGAAAATATGCCGAAAGGATTTAATGCCGAAGGCTATTACTCTTTAGACCCTGTTACAGGATATATTCATGTTGATGATGAAGAGAATAATGATAATAGTTTTTATGAAATTCAATAAGATTACAAATTCGTAATTTGTTACTCAAACTTTAGGCATTTTAGGCACTTCCTGCCTGCCGGTAGGCAAGGTAAGTACTTTAGGCACTATTCTTATTTCTTTATTTAGTTAGATTACAAACCCATTTGTAGTTATAAGGCATTGTATTATTGCAATAAGAGAAGGATATCTTCCTTGCACTATATGTTAAACCTTCTATATTAGTATAACGTGAGATATATACTCTTTGTTCGGATTTATTAACATTTACTCTCATAACATATTTTTTTAATGGTTTATAATACTTATTACATTCCAAGATATATGCCTTTTTTAACTTTTATTAATAATCAACAGTTTATTTAATTAATATTGATGATTAACTTTCCATTTTAGGACAAATTTATTTGTTTTGGGAAGGAAAAGATAGATATGGTTGAAGTGAATTTTCAATATAGCAAGATGATAATTCAGATCATAAATTCAATCTTAACCAAATAAGTATTTTTCTGAATATTTTAGGGAAGGAATTTTATATGGATGCAGTAGGAAATAGATGTCACTTCAATTGATTTGGTTGATATAAAGTTTAAGTTTATATATAAAACATTGTTTTAAAGACAGGTTAACTATGGCAATAAGATGCTTAAAGCCGATGCCCGCTCACCTGTTTTTGAAAACTTTAGTACTAAGGGCAGCGTCTTTAGTACTAAAGGCAGTTCCCTTAACACTAAAGATTGAAGATTTAGTACTAAAGGCAGCTCCCTTAACACTAAAGATTGAAAATTTAGTATTAAGGGCAGTCCCCTTAACACTAAGGTTTGAAAATTTAGTACTAAAGATTGAAGATTTAGTACTAAAGGCAATGCCCTTAGCATTACGGGTTGAGTTTTTAGTGCCATTTTTCTGAGATTTGGCATCAAAGGCAACACCTTTGATATCAAAGATTGAATTTTTGGCATCATATTTTGGAAATTTGGCATCATATTTTGCAGATTTGGTATCA
>JBAXLO010000316.1:0-3752 GCA_037134755.1 Bacteroidota bacterium
TGTTGGACGACAATTGATGTTTCACCAAATAAATCATTCATATCTTAATTTCGGAATGAATATCACCAAAGAAAACATTAATAAATAGAATTATAGAGACATCTAACGATATAATTTGAAAATAAGTAAGTAACTTTAAAGAAGTTTTATTGAAGGATTAAGTATTATTAATAAATTGGTTTATTATTTATTGTATACTATCAATGTTAAAATTTTATTTGTTATTGCAGATTGTTTTCTCCAAGTTTTGGATTTTATTTTTAATTCAATCAATCCTTGTTTTGAATAAAGAATTATTGTTGGGCTGTTTATTTGTGTAAACAATGTTTTAATATCATTAAAAAGAAAATTAGATGAGTATCTATAATGCCATTTCGATCTTTTTATATCTATGAATATTTTATTTGTTAAGCTAATATATTTACTATTACCCCCAATAATTGCGATACTATCAATTTCTCTAATAAGTTTATCGAAATACGAAAAGTTTAAAATTAAGGAATCTTTTTCAGTTAAATAAGTTATATCATAAATAAACTCATTTTTAGTGTCTTTATTTTTAAACCCATTTTGTGGAAGTATATAATAAAGCACTCCCTTACTTTGACGTAATGAAGTATAATGCTTTGAAATATTTTGCGAAAAGCTATTAATTGAAATTATTAAAAAGAATAGAATTGTTAAAAAAATACAATAGAGAGATGTGTCTTCACACATCTCTCTATTCCTTTTATTATTCACCATATACAAAAACCTGATATGTTGAAAAAATGCCTAAGAAACTTGTAGCATGTTCATCTACATGATGAATTTTTGTAATACCTGAATTTTTCATAGCTGCATCAATACTTGCATCTCCAGAGGCAAATAAACCCAAAATAGCAGTTGCGGATGATGTCCCAACCTTTGAAGAATTAGCATTACTTGTTGCAGTAACCGGACTCTTAACATCAGTATATATCATACCAATTAAAGGAGATTTAACTGTTGCACAACTTGAAAGCATAAAAGTTATTACAACTGCAAATGTTAAAAATTTAATTTTTCTCATTTTAAATTATTTTAATTTTCCTACTCATATGGCTTTTCGGTATCGCCCCGTTTTTAAAATGGTTTCTGGACTCCATTTTATTTTGATTTATTGAATTTACCGTTAATTTTTTCTTTTTTTTATAATTAAAAATAATTCTATTTTGTATAAAACATTAATGCAAAATTACTAATTATTCTCACATAATAGCTTTTTTAATTTTTATTTTATTACTTTTGCATAATTAATAAATTTTAAAAAAATAATGAAATGAAAAAGATTTTAATTTTAGCAACAATTCTATTTAGTATAGCAAATTATACTTTTGCTCAGAAAGATGACACTACAGATAAATCAAGTGGTATGTTATATTGCAAAGGGAATATAGGTATTCTAACACCATTTAATAGTTCAAATCCTTCTGTTTCAAAATCTAAAAACTATTCTTCTAGTTTTTCTTTCGGTGTTATTTTTAATGGTGATACAAATAGTAAATTATACATGGGTTTGGAAGGTGAGTTTCTTAATAGTTATTTATCTAATAATGATAAAACATTAGGATTAAATGATAATTATAATTTTACAGGTGCTTTGTGGAAATTCTTGTTCCAATATAACTTTTGTAAGTCATTTAATATTCAATATAGAATTGGAATGGGATCAATTGAATGTTCAAGACCATGGTTTGTTTTATCTTCATCATTATCTGCTAATGGAAAACAAATAGTTGAATATCCAACTAAAATTAGTAATAATTGTTTTGTAACAGGATTAGGTATTAATATAAATTTTCTTCAATGGTTATCAGTTAATGCAAATTGTGATTATATAGGAGGCACATTTAATTTTAACAATGTTGTTCATTCAGAAGATAGTTATGTTACTAAAGTTTACAATCCTGACTTAAAAGTAAGGTCGTATTTTTTATCTGTTGGACTTGTTATTCATACAAAATATTTAAAATAAGATTAAGATCATTTTAAAAGGCATTATAACATTCATTATAATGCCTTTTTTTATTCTCTTTAAATATTTTTTTTATTTATTTGGTTTATCTTCATCAAATAATGACTCCATAATTTTATATCCCCCATATATCGCAATACTTTTCATTATCAAATTTCCAAATGCTTTTGATGATTCGTCTTCCTTATTTTTAATTACAATTCTGTAAGTATTATTTAACAAAGTATTTATTGATTCCCACTTTTTTATCAAATCTTTTTGTTCGCCATTTATAACAATATATTCAGTGATATTAGGTAAAAAACCTCCAATATATGTACCTTCTTGTGCAAAAACAACAACAGGCTTTCCTGCCATAAAAGCCATTCCTGTTTCTACATGAACCATTTCTGAAAATCCATAAGTAATATTCCCTGTATGTAAATCTTGTTGAATATATCTTGTTGTTGCAACTATTACAACGAAATCAGCTAAAGGTATATTCTGTCTCATGTGTTCGGCTGGATTCAAAGGTGATACATCATATAAACCAACTGTCCCAATCGGTTTTATTCTATGTTGTATAAGAATTCTCTCAATTAAATTAATGAATGGTTTGTCTTCATGTCGTAAGCTACAACTTACAAAAGCAGTTGCAAGATAAGATTGTTGTTCTGTCATTTTTTTTAATTTTTAAATGTTAGTTAATTTAGTTATCAATTTATAAAATTTAAACTGTTATTTATTTGCAAAAATACTTTATAAAAATCATAAAATTTAAAAACATGCATAATATTATCTAATGTTATACAATTTTACATCTATTAATAATAAATAGCTAATCAAATATGATGCCATTATAGTATTTAAGACAATTCTCATTTAAATATTGATTATATAAAGAAAAAAATATTTATATGATAAATAATATGTAAGTTTGCATAAAATAAATATAATGAAATACAAAATACTAATTTCAATTTTATTGTTATCTATTGCATGTAGCAATACAGAAAAGAAAAAAAGTCAAAATTATGAAACACAAAAACAAGAACAGAATATTAAAATCGCAGATACTTCATTTGCTGACAATAAAAGTAAGCAAAAAAACACAAAAGCAATTTCTTTTAAATTAAATATTGAATATATCCGTGATTATTCAATGAAAATTTATGAAGGAACTTTTATTTATCACTTAAATGAAAAAGAAATAAGTGTAACCATTCATTATGATATTGTTGATATGAAAGACACAACTGTATTTACTAAAAAAATAAATAATGATACTTTATTAGCATATTTTTCAAATCTTAATCTTGACACATTAAAAAGTGAATATAATAATAAAAAGATTATGTTTTGTAGCGGAACAAGTCTATATATTAAATACAAAAAAGAGAATAAAATAAAAGAAATCTACTTACATTGTTATTCTCATAATACAATAAATAATATACTTTTAAATATAAATAAACTTGTTCCAGATAAATATAAGTTTAAATTGTATAGAAAATAAAGCTTATTTTTAAAGTAATTTGCTTCAAAAAGGGTTTAATAACAAAAATGAAAGAAACAACAATAAATAAACAATATGCACCTTAAGAACTAACGCAAAGTAAACATTTAAACACATAAAAATAATATGGAAATAAAAGCATATATATCAGATCAACCATTAGAAAGACAAAACTTATTGACAAATATCCATGAAGCAATTATTGAGAATGATAAAAGTGTAGTAGCCGAAGTGGGATCTATGATGGGCAAAATGATGCTA
>JBAXLO010000317.1:0-3743 GCA_037134755.1 Bacteroidota bacterium
TGAGAACTTATATACGCAAACAGAATAATACTTATTGCCGGGCTCAAGTATGGTATTAGGGAAATTCTTCTGGTTAGGACTGTCAGGATAATGTTGGGTTTCTAAACAGAAAGCTTCACGATATTCATACGTTTTTCCATTCTTACCTTTATCTTTTCCTTTCTGGAAATTGCCACTGTAAAACTGCAAGCCGGGTTCGTTAGTAAAAACTTCTAATACTCTGCCGGATACAGGTTCAGTAACTCGTGCAGCCAGATGAAGATTATCACTATTATTAAGAACAAAATTAATATCATAACCATATCCATTCTTAATCTGAATATTATCAGCATTAATTCTTTCGCCGATAGCAATAGGTTTTCTGAAATCAAAAGGTGTGTTTTCAACAGCATTAATAGTACCTAAAGGAATCATAGTGCTGTCGATAGGAGTATAACGATCAGCCATAACCTGCAATAAATGATTGTTGATAGAACCATTTCCGGCACCATGCAAATTAAAGAAAGCATGATTGGTAAGATTAACAGGAGTTGGCTTATCAGTAGTGGCAAAGTACTCTATTTTCAGCCCGTTGTCATCAGATAAATGATAGATAACTTTTACATCAAGATTGCCCGGATAACCTTCTTCCATATCTTTTGATAGATAAGTTAGTTCCAATGTTTGCGCATCTTTTTGTTTAGCATCCCAAACCACATTACTGAAACCTTTTAAACCACCGTGCAAAGTGTTTATACCATTATTTAGAGCTAGAATATATTCCTTATCATTAAGAGTAAACTTACCTTTAGCAATTCTATTTCCATAACGACCAACAATTGGCCCGTAGTAGTTTTCGTTACTGCTAAAGTAATTCTTCAAACTATCATATCCTAACACAACATCTTCGTAATTACCGGATTTATCAGCCACCCAAAGAGCAACAACACGCCCTCCGAAGTTAGTTATCTGAGCAATCATTCCGGTTTTATTCTTTAAAGTAAAAAGATCAACCTTTTTATTATCTACTATAGTTTGAAAGTTAGCAGCTGGAATAAGTTTAATAGAATTGTTTTCTGTTTTATTCTTACAACCAAAGAAAATGATACTTACTAATGCTAGAAATACAATCCTTTTCATTATTAATTCTTAATTGTTAATTCTTAATTTATCTTCTAAAGATTATTCAGTTATAATAAACTTACCATTTCCTAATAACTTATCATCCGAAGTAAGCTGATAAAAATAAATACCTTTTTGTAGATTCTCTTTATAAATTGTAATAAGATGTGCATCGTTGGTAAGCATGGTCTTAACTACTCTTCCATTCATATCATAAACATTAAGCTTACCATTGACAACATTAACGTTAGGATTAATAACAAGATTAGCATAATTAGTAAAAGGATTAGGAGAAAGCTGTATGTTTTTCTCCATTTCTATTACTCCTGTTGATGTATTATCGATAGTGCTTGATGATGCCAACCAGATAGTTGCATTAATAATAAGCTTTTCATGATTACCAGAAGCATCCACAGCCCAACCGGTATATAATTGATCATTTGGATCACCGGTTCCATCATCACATGGAGAACTATCGCCTATAGCGGCTACTTTCCCTGAACCATAGTTAGCTCTTGCAACCAATGCATTAGTAGTACCCGTAGTAGATGCTCCGGTTTTATAAACAATACCTTTTACAGTTGGATTTACTGTTGGAGTTAAGGTCATTGTATTACCATTAGTCCATTGCACTTCTGTTACAGTTCCCATTGGTCCATGCAATAGTGAATCGGTTGGAAGCGTTGCTACGTTAGTGTACGTTCCTGAAATATCAACAGAATCAAACTTAATACCAAAAGGATTAGATTGAACACTATTGTTATACATAAGATCATTCCATACTTGAGGAGAATCTTTACCATCATTATTTCTATCACTATTAGCATGATCTGATACCATAAACAACCCACCACCATTCTTTACAAACTGCACAATAGCAGTTTTTTCGGCAGTAGTAAACATTATATTAGGTTCGCAAACAATAAATACTTTATAGTTTGATAAATCCTGAGCATTTGAAGTATTATTATAGGTAATAGCAAAGTTGTAAGGAAGTGTCTCAACAATATAACCTTTTTTTACAAGATCTATACCCCAAGATGAAAGCGCACCTTCCCAATAAGTTTCTGCAGTTGAAGAGGTAATAGTGCTTTGAGCCGGAGTTGGAATACGTTGTGGGTTTGATTCGTTTCCACTACCAACAACAGCAGGTCCAGTCGACCAACTAATATTATGTGCATCTGCATCAATAACCCAATCTGCATTGCCTGCTGACTCTGCTTTTGTTGCATCAAATAGTATTTTGACCTGAGAATAGGAAGTTGAAAAACTTACAAGTATAATTAATAATATAATTGTATGTTTTGTGATTGAAAGTATTTTCATTTGAAAGAATTAATTATAATGTATATAAACAACAAAAGTAGATTTAATATTTTAATCTGATTATTAATAATTCATAAAACTTAATCGTTGATACTAGCTGTTGGACTTTTGATAATACCTTCTTTTGTTGAAAGCATCCCGCAAGCAGCTGCAATATCCATCCCTCTTGACTGTCGGATAGTTGAAAACAAACCGTGTGCAGTAAGAGTATCTCTAAACACTATCATATCTTTTTCAGAAGTGCCTTCGAGTTCAACACCCGAAACAGGATGAAAATGGATAAGATTAACTCTGCAAGTAAGTCTGCTTAACAATCTTATAAGCTCTTTTGCATGCTCAGGTGTATCGTTTAAATCTTTAAACATTATATACTCAAAAAACACTCTGCGTTGCCCTTCCCAATCATATTGTTTTATAGTATGCACAATCTCACTTATCTGATGCACTTTTTGTATTGGCATCAACTCAAGTCTTTCTTTATCAAAAGGAGAATGCAGACTGACTGCCAGATTACACTTTGAATTATCAAGGAAAAACTTTAAGCCGGGAGTAAGCCCAATAGTTGAAACTGTTAAACGCTTAGGACTCATTGCAAACCCCCAGTCCGCAGTAAATATCTCCAGACTATCCATCACAGCATTAAGGTTATCCATAGGTTCGCCCATACCCATATACACAATATTACTAATTGTATCTCTTTCGGGAAGGCTTCTTACTTGGTTTACAATCTCTCCGGTAGTAAGATTTTGTTGAAATCCTTGTTTACCGGTCATGCAGAACACACATTTCATCTTACATCCAACTTGAGTAGATATACATAAGGTATCTCTTTTCTCTTCAGGAATATAAGCAGACTCAACATACCTGTTTATTCCTGCTTTATAAAGATATTTCTTTGTTCCATCAACCGATAGCTGTTCTTTTATGGGAGCATCTACACCAAAATCATATTTCTCGGATAATATTTCGCGGTTACGAGCTGAAATATTTGTCATTTGCTCAATAGTTGTGATGTTTTTTTTGTAAAGCCAGTCGGTTATTTGTTTTGCAGCAAACTTAGGCAGCCCCAGTTCAGCTACTATTTCTATAATTTCCGATAATTTCTTTCCGAATAATTTTTCTTTTTGCATTATATATATAATGTATAATTAATTTTGCAAAGGTACGGAAAAAAAAGTACTTAAAGTGCCTAAAATACTTTAAGTACTTAAAGTGATTAAGAATAATTAATATCTATTATAAATAAATTGGTAGTTTGGTGTGGTATTAATATGTTGTTGAATTTAATTATTAAGGTGAGATTTTAAAAGTTGATG
>JBAXLO010000318.1:0-3714 GCA_037134755.1 Bacteroidota bacterium
CAATGAGTCATGGACAAGGAGCTGAAATGTGGAAACCAATGGCTGTTACCGTAATCGGAGGTTTGACCGTTTCTACTATGTTGACTCTGATTGTTGTTCCTGTAATATATACACTCTTTGCTGCAGGTGGTGTAAAACGGAAACACCGTAAAAATAAGAAAGCAGCTTTATTAAAACAATTGGGTGAATAACCGGTTTGAATATCATTAATATTAAAATTTGAAATAAAATATGAAATCAATATTTATATCATTCGATCAGGCATATTACGAACAGGTTCAAACTATTCTTACGCTAAACCATGTTCGTGGATTCAGTGGTTGGGAATCGGTTATAGGCCGTGGAACAAAAACAGGTGATCCGCATTATGGAACTCATGCCTGGCCTTCGTTGAATACAGCCATCATTACTATTGTTGAAGATGAAAAGGTTAAACCGATACTGGCTGATTTGCGTGTATTAGATGGAACTTCAGAACGCATGGGAATTCGTGCTTTTGTCTGGAACATTGAGGATGGAATGTAAAAAATAATGTAGGAATAGAGATTGCTATTCCTACAAAATAAATCATACATTTTTTCGTTTCAATTAAAGGGAAAATGCGCCTGACAATGTAAAAGTCGTCAGGCGCATTTTTGTTGTGTGCCGAGCATGGCGAGTATATTTGACGGTTCAAGTCCGTTATGGGGGCTATCAGTTGCCAACCATTAGCTCAAGGCAAGGGTGTCCATCGCGAGGTGGAATCTAAAGGAAGCCGGCGGCAAATTTCCGGTCGGAGGAACACGAACATCATCAGGCACAAGTTGTAGGACGAGTTTGCAACACAAAACAAAATCCAATAAACTGAGCAGATACAAAGTGTGTAAATGATGCCGATATATGGAAAGGAGGTTACTCGTCTTACCTCGGGAGGTCTCACGGACGTATGGATATGAATTATTTTCAGAAATACGGACACCAGTAGCCGTGAGAAGTCAGCAGAAGCCATAGTACCGAAAAAAAAAGTAGGGAAGGGCTGAATCTTAATCAAGTGAAAGTGAATGAATGTTACCCAATGAAAGGTAGAATGCAGAAAATATCTTACGATAACTCACAAGGTAAGGATAGGTCGGAAACCGAAAGCACACTTGGAGTGCAGACTTACATTGGGATAACTGAAAACAACTTCACAACCATTGAACAAGCGGATTATGGACTTTTAGAAATGATTCTTTCGCCAACAAATTTGAACAAAGCTTACAAACGAATAAAGTCAAACAAAGGAAGCGGTGGTGTTGATGGATTGGGAGTAGAAGACCTACTCGACTATTTACGAAACCACAAAGATGAATTACTACAATCCATAATCAGGGGAAAATACAAACCTAACCCGGTTAGACGAGTAGAAATCCCCAAAGAAGGCGGGACGAAACGACAGTTAGGAATTCCTACTGTTGTGGATAGAGTTATACAGCAAGCAATTGCACAAATACTATCTCCCATTTATGAACCACTTTTCTCAAACAACAGCTACGGATTTCGTCCTAAACGGAGTGCTCACGATGCTTTGAAACAATGTCAGGATTACATAACAGCAGGGTATAAATACGCTGTTGATATGGATTTGGAGAAATACTTTGATACAGTAAGCCACAGTAAGCTGATAGAGGTATTATCAAGAACAATCAAGGATGGTCGTGTAATATCGTTGATTCATAGATATATGAATGCAGGAGTAATAGAGAATGGAAAGTTTGTAGAAACAAAGATAGGTGTACCACAAGGCGGTAATTTAAGTCCACTTTTGAGCAATATTATGCTCAATGAATTGGACAAAGAATTAGAGCGTCGTGGACATAAATTTGTGCGATATGCCGATGACTGTATGATTTTATGTAAAAGTAAACGTGCTGCCAAGCGAACCCTTACCCATATTATTCCATTCATTGAAGATAAACTTTATTTGAAAGTGAATAAGGATAAGACAGTAGTTGCTCATATCAAGGATATAAAATTCTTAGGTCATGGGTTCTATATCAACAAGGGAAAAGGATTGCTTCGTGTACACCCCAAAAGCATTACCAAATTGAAAGAGAAGATAAAAGAGCTCACTTCGCGAAGTAATGGCTGGGGTAATGAAAGGCGCAAAGAAGCCCTTAGACAGTATATCACTGGCTGGGTGAATTACTTCAAATTAGCGAATATGAAAAATTTGCTAATCGAAATTGATAAATGGTATCGTAGACGACTACGTATGGTAATCTGGAAACAATGGAAGAAAATTAAAACACGTTTCCAGAATCTGATAAAACTGGGCATATCCCGCTTTGAAGCCATGATGTTCTCAAATACAAGAAAAGGCTATTGGCGTACCGCCAAAAGCCCAATTCTTCAAACCTCTATCGATAACGAATCGCTTCAAAAGGCAGGTTACTTGTTTTTCTCAACTTTTTATCGTTCTGTTCGTGTGTAAATTAAGAAACCGCCGTATACCGAACGGTACGTACGGTGGTGTGAGAGGACAGTGAGCGAACTAATCGCTCACTTCCTACTCGATTTTAAATTAATTATAATAATCCGTATGTAACATTCTATATTAGTGTTTTGTATTATGTGTTTAACTTCCGAGAAAAAAAATCATTTATTTTATCTAATCAATTTCGGGTATTTGTGGCTCATATAGAATCGTTTTCTAGCATTTTCTTGTTGATAAACCCGACAATGTGAGCTTTTTTCATGTCTTTTTTTATCCATAGCCTTTGAGGTTCATTTGCAATGCAAATAACATCAAAGGCTTTTTTTATGCAATATTCTCAACACCCTGCCGAGTGGCAACTCTACTTTCATAATTCGATACCCGATATTATATGCAACAAAGATGTTGCAAGTGATGGACTTTCATTTGCCTTGAAAGTTAGAGGAGTATTAGTGCTGGAGGAACATTACAGCTGGGACACAAACGGAACAATCCGTGTACGAAACCTTGGCGAAATCATAGAGAAATTCCTCGACACAACAGCAACAGTTGACAAAGCCGATGTGGTAAGTTACCTTTGGAACGGCACACCAATTATTGAATTCAAATTCACGGAAGCAGCCAATGTGTTTGTGGGCAATTTCATTGCTTGCAAATGTGACGTGGATTTGGGTAACTTGAATGATTCAAGTTGGGCAGCTCGTAATTTCCTTACCCGATGCCTGGGAATGAAGAAAACGGCTCTGGATCGGAAAGAAACTGTATCGTACCTGCAAAAAGACACTGATAATTATCTTTATTTGGTGGCTAAAATTACCTACCTAGCCAATGAAGTAATCACTGAACAGCAAGGCAATTTGACCCTATTTGGACACGCACCAAACACGACTCACAGCCATTTAATTGCGACTCTCAATACTTCCTTGATATATGTCCTCAAACAATTCGGACTACCCAACACCACAGAAGTTTTGAATTATCAAGTATGGGTATCGTCTACCAGTAATGGTGAGGCCGGGACTTTATGTAATGCCTATACTTATTTGGTCGATTCAACACCTTACCGGGATACAGCTAGTTTTCTTTTCCTCAATGCCTTTGGAACGCTTGAAACGTTCACGGCCACCGGATTGAAAACCACCGAAAAAACTGCTGAGTATAATTTGGGCAATATCGACAACCACTACAGAAAGCTAACACAAGATTTTAAGAGCGAACAAACCTGCAACAGCGGCTTCTTATCGGAAAACGAAATGGAA
>JBAXLO010000319.1:0-3664 GCA_037134755.1 Bacteroidota bacterium
TAAGATTTCATTAAATTGTACATATTTTTTCTCATTAAATGAGATGGCAAAGATACAATAATAAATTCAATACCTAACATTAAATAATAAATAATGCAAAATAAATATATTTTTATAATTAGATATCATTTGTTATTTAATTTAATTACTTTTGTAACCTATAAAAATAAAATAAATTACGATATGAAAAATTTAAACACAATTAAAATTTTTATTGCATTTGCGACATTATTTATAATGTCAGCTGCTTCTTATGCACAAGAAGGTTTTAACTTTGGTGTTAATATACAACCGGCTTCCTCAAGTGGTGGTGAAATGGATTTTGGTTTAATTTATCCTAGTGGCTCCTCTTATTATACTTTTGACAAGGTTTTTACTTTGAAGATGAACATAGGGGCAGACTTTGGTTACAATTTTGATGAAAGCCTTGGGGTAAGTAGTGGTTTGCAATATGCTCGTAGCGGTCAAAATTATGCTAACTTTACTGATAGTTATAATAATACTATTTCTTTCTATACTTCATTAAGTTATTTAAGAATACCTTTTCTTGTTCACTATGTTTTAAATCCTGACGATCAAACAACTTTTTCATTTCAAACCGGCTTTTACCTTGGTTTTCTTTTAAGTTATAATGTTGATGAAACAATTAAACTTAATGATGGCTCAACATTAGAGGGGCTAGCTACTGGCAATTCTTTTACAACATCATACAGTGCCGGAACAACAGATAATAACAGTTTTGTAAATGGGAAACCTTTCAAAAGTGTTGATTTAGGAATGATGATAGGATTAGGAATACAATATAAAATAAGTAATAAAATAGCAATGCCAATATTACTTAATTATCAATATGGATTTACTGATATAAAAAACCAAACATCACAGTATAGCCAAAGTAGCTCAAGTAATACTGAATTATTTTGGGGTAAGAATTCGCCCAACTTAACAACTCCCTACCATAATTCATCTTTAGGTATTATTATTGGATTAAAATATAGTCTCTAATTTATAGAATTAAAGGCAGTTTCTCTTTAAATCAAAAGCCCTGCATACTCGATGTATGCAGGGCTTTTACTTTATAAACCTTTTATTGTTAACGTTTGCCACGTTTATACTCATCATACATTTTATATATAAGCCCATCGGCCAAACCTACTCGGGGAGCAACGATGGTTTCGATGTTGGCGGCCTTCATTATCTCTATATAAATCTTAGCAGCAGGCACAATAACATCGGCACGGTCGGGGCGAAGACCCATCTTTTCTATCCTTTGTTTAAGTGGGATCTCCTTTAATGTTTTATATGCATATCTAAGCTGAGTAAACGTAAGACTATTATCAATTTGATTGCCGAAAAGCTTAGCAAGCCTATTGATATTACCACCGGTTCCCACGCAATTTATCCTACCAAAGTCCGATCTAAAACCTTTTAGCCAGCTTTTCATATTATCCCATTCCTCTTCTTCCACCCTTTTGTTGAGCAATCTAACAGCTCCAAGATTAAATGAATTGCAATCTTTAAACTTATGATCTTTAAGAACCGAAACCTCAGTACTACCTCCACCCACATCAATATACATGGTAGTTTTAAATTCGTTTTTAAAGTCCATATTGTTGGAGCCACGAATCACCGCAGCTTCTTCCATGCCATCAATAACTTTAATCTTCATACCGGTTTCGGTAAATACCCGCTCCACAATTTCGTCTTTGTTAGATGCTTCGCGCATGGCAGAAGTTGCACAGGCTTCGTAAGCTACAGGATTGTAAACCTCAATAAGAAGCTTAAAAGCCTCCATAGTTTTAATAAGATTTAGGATGCGAGACTCAGATATCTTACCAATTTTAAAAACATCTTCGCCCAAACGCAAAGGAATACGCACTAGGGTAGCTTTGGCGGCATTAGCAATGTTATCATTTTCGTAAACATTAGCAAATAGAAGCCTTATAGCATTGGAACCTATGTCAATTGAAGCAAAAAGCATGGTTTATTCTTTGTTAGTAATTGAATATTTATTTTTAAGATAATTGTAAAACTCTATTTGCGAACGATACCTGTGTTTGTCGTTGGTAGTTTTGTAAGAGTTTGGATTAACAGCACTTATAAGTCGTGCCTTAACATTATCTTTAAGCTCAATGTTGAGCATTTCTTTCAAATCTTTTTGGATACTCTTGTCGTAAATAGGCGTAGTAACCTCAATACGATGATCTAAGTTGCGCTGCATCCAATCGGCTGAGCCAATAAAATATTTTTCATCATTATTATTACAGAAGATCATAATACGCGAATGTTCGAGGTACTTATCAATAATACTTATCGCTTCAATGTTTTCGCTAAGACCCGGAATACCCGGCACAAGAACGCAAATAGCACGAATAATCAACTTGATCTTAACATTAGCACGGCTAGCTTCGTAAAGCTTCTCGATAATAGCATCATCCACCAGATTATTAAGCTTAATAATCATCCACGCAGGCTTACCTTGCTTGGCATTCTTAATTTCGTTCTCAATCATATCCATAAAGAAGTTACGGGTATTAAAAGGAGATACAATAAGACTATGGAAATCGGGGCGATTATACTTGGCTTCAAACAAATGGAATACTTTGTTAGCATCCGCAGTAATTTGCTTATTAGCTGTAAGCAGATGTACATCCGAATACACTTTAGTAGTGATTTCGTTAGGATTACCGGTACCGATAGCAGCATAATAAACGTTTTCATTATTTTCCTTACGGCGAATAAGAATTAGTTTGCAATGCACCTTATAACCGGGGATATTTTGAATAACTTTAGCACCTTCTTCCTGCAATCTTTCGGCCCAATAAATATTTGCTTCTTCATCAAAACGTGCTTGCAATTCGATGTAAACAGTAACATCCTTGCCATTACGAGCAGCATTTATCAAGGCATTAATAACCCGTGAATCCTTGGCAGCACGATATATAGTCATCTTAATTGCCATTACCGAAGGATCAATGGAAGCCTCGCGTAACAAATCAATTATATATTGGAATGATTGATAAGGATAATGCAACATAAGATCTTTCTTCTTGATAACATCAAGAATACTCTTGTTTCTGGAGAATTTATTTACCGTAAGGGGAGTTAATTGATCATATAATAAATGACTGAACCTAGGGATGATTGGGAAGTTCATGAAATCTTTAAAGTTATGATACTTCCCACCTTTCTTCAGGGTGTCTTTCTTTTTAATATTAAGTTTCTTAACTAACTTATCCAACAAATGCTGAGGAATTCTTTCATCATAAATAAAACGAACAGTAGCTCCATGTTTTCGTTGCTTAATACTTTGACTTACTACTTCCAAAAAGCTCTTTGAAACATCGTTATCAATATCTAATTCAGCATCTCTGGTAAACTTAATTGTAAAAGCTTCGAAAGTATCATACCCAAATATTGAGAAGATATCCGACAAACAATAGCGGATAATATCATCAAGTAAAATTATATTAATAGCTTCATTTTCATCGTAAGGCAAAATCAAGAAACGCGAAAGAGTATAAGTAGGTATCTCAATTAAAGCATAGTTTTCTTTGGCAGGATCGGCTATAAGCTTAAGATCAATTGCAAGATAAATAGACTTATCACGCAAGCTGGCATAGTTGTAAAACTGATCGAGCATAATAGGAAACAGATGCTGACG
>JBAXLO010000320.1:0-3614 GCA_037134755.1 Bacteroidota bacterium
ATCATATCTGGAATATTTGTTGTACCAATTTTATTTGTAAATAATCAAATCTTAAAGAAAAATTACATCTCTTTTTCGGATGAATGGTTCAAAAGAGACACTATCAGATTAGCTATAAGGTTGACATTTATTTTTTCATTGTATTTACTTTTATTCTATGTATTTCAATATATTTTCCTTTCAACAATCAAAACAATACAATTAAGTGGACTAAGTTGGTATATTTTTAACTGTATATTTTTAATAATATTAATATATCTTGCAGGACGTAAAGTTAGAACTATATTTATTATAAGCATTTTATTATTTGCAGCAATCAGTATTTTATTTTATCCACTATTTGTACATTTTAGTATTCGTGATATCAGGAATGCATTTTTAATAAATCATGAACTCTTTCTTTCAGGATTTGGGTTACATTATGTGGCTGTCTTTTTAAGTTTTTATCTTTTGCTTGTTATTTATCATCGTATCAAGCGAAAATTTAGTGGGAATAAAATTATTTTCAGAACCTATTATATTTTTTCAAGTTTAATTTTCTTATTTTTTGTACTATCCGAATATGATCACTTTAGTTTTATTCAGGCATTTCGAAAAGGTGAAATTACACAACAACTGGCAAGTAATAATAGTCATATACCTTATTCTATTTTATTGATTATAAGTTCACTTTTAATACTCTCTGTTGCATTTGTTAAGCGTTTTCGATTTGTACGTTTTATCGGAATATTTGTGTTTTCTATAGCACTTTTTAAAATATTATTATTCGATTTCGAAGTGTTAAACGGAACAAGCAAGGTAGTTTTATCCTTATTTTTAGGTACAATCCTAATTCTACTATCAATCTATTATAGTAAATTTAAAAGAATAGTAATTTCAAAGAAGAAATAATGTCAATATTTCCTGAAGATACATGCATTAAATTTTTATAAGATAAAATGAATCAATTAAACTCTTTTAATGTTGAAAGCAAAATTATTGTAGTTCGTAATACTAAAGTGATTATAGATAGAGACGTTGCAGAACTTTATGGAGTTGAAACAAGAGATATAAATAAAGCGGTTAAAAATAATTTAGATAAATTTCCAGAAGGGTATTATTTTGAGTTAACAATAAATGAAAAAGATGAACTGGTGAAAAATTTCCACCACTTAAATTCAATAAAACATTCTAAAGTTAATCCGAAGGCTTTTACTGAAAAAGGGCTTTATATGTTAGCTACAATATTAAAAAGCCCACAAGCTACTCAAACTACACCCCTATCTGTGTCTTTCCCCTAAAAGGAGAAAGAAAACTAAGACAATTAAAGAAATATCAAATCTTGATGATAATATCCAAAAAAAGACATTACTTGAGAAAAGTGGTAAAATTATTGCTGAGTTATTGGATGATGGGTTTGAAGCCAGTGAAACTGAAACGACAATAGAGCTAAACTTCGCAGTTCTAAAGTTTAAACATACTATAAAAAGTAAAAAACTATAATCAGAGTAAATCAGTTGGTTAAAATAAGGAAAAAGGTAAAAGAGAAAGGAAAAAGGTAAAAGTTAAATTAATTAATTAAAGTAAAAGTAAAAAGTAATACTTCGACCCTTCGTTCTGGGTGCCATTTCGCTCAGCAACCTAAATTAAAGAGTCATCAGTAGAGAAAAATTAAGACAATTCCAAAGATATAAATAAATTATATCAGGGCAATCAATGGAAATTTTATGATTCTTTCTTATGTTCATTGAGAAAACAGATAATATCTATTCTTCTATATTTTCTATTTTATGAATAACAAAGAAAACCAATGTATAGAATTTAAAATTAACTGGAAAGAAGATTTCCTTAAAAATGTTTGTGGATTTGCAAATTCTGAAGGTGGTGTTTTATACATAGGAATAAACGATAATGGTGAAGTTATAGGTGTTACAGAGACTACAAAGTTACTTGAAACACTACCCAATATTATCAATCAAAAAATTGGGATTATTCCTAAATTAATAGTAGTTGATATAGAAGATAAGCAAGTATTAAAAATTATTATTTATTCCTCATCTGTGCCTATTTCTTACAATGGTAGATACTATTTAAGAAGTGGGAGTGTTGTTTTGGAGTTACAGGGAAGAGAACTAAGTGACTTTTTATTAAAGAAAAGTGGGATAACTTGGGATGAAACAGAGGGTTTGTCGCAATGGGAGTTTGAACCGGATATTACTACTATTGAACTTTTTAAAAAATTATCTTTCGACAGGTTACCTTTTATTAAAGATGAAAATGATATACAAATACTCTTAAAAAAACTAAATCTTTTAACACCATCCTTGCGACCAACTAAGGCAGCGATTTTATTGTTTGATAAAAACCCTCAACGCTTTTTCCCTCAAGCTGTTTTAAAGATTGGTCGTTTTGTTAATGAAGCTGATATTGTCTCTTCTGATATTATTGAAGGGAACTTGTTACAACAAGCAGAAATTGCACTAACAGTTTTAAAAACAAAATATCTCCTTAACTCAATAACTTATGAAGGAGTTCATCGTCGTGAACGATTAGAATATCCATTTGAAGCTTTACGTGAAGCAATATTCAATGCACTTATACATAGAGACTATAATACAACTTCAGCCATTCAAATTAAAATCTATGACAATTGCTTAAGTATAGCAAATGAAGGTAAATTGCCACCTGAAATAACAATTGAAGATTTAAAAAGAGAACATTTATCTAAACCAAGGAATAAATTATTAGCTGATATCTTTTATAAAGCAGGTTTTATAGAAAGTTGGGGTAGAGGAACGCTAAAAATTATTAGCGAGTGTAAAAAGGCAAATCTACAAGAACCTATTTTTCAAGAAGAACATGGAGTTGTAAAAGTATTTTTTGAATTGGTTGACAATAAAGTAAATTTTCAAAATGAGGGATTAAATGAGGGATTAAATGAGGGATTAAATGAGGGATTAAATACATTGCTTCAGGCATTAATTAATAAACCAGGCAGACAAGCAAAAGATTTCCCAAATTTATTAAACAACCGCCCACTGAAAACTATTGAACGACAGTTAAGTCAGCTTATTAAACGAAACTTAATTGAAAGAAGAGGAAGTAAAAAAACCGGAGGGTATTGGCCAATTAATTCTAATGAAAAATAATCAGTGCAATCAGTGGGTCAAAATAAGGGAAAAGGAAAAAGGGAAAAGAGAAAAATAATTTAATCAGTGTATATCAGTGAAAAAATTTATATAGAATAAAAAAAATAAATATTATTATTGTAGAATTGAAATTAATGAGTACTTTTGCTACTCAAATTTTGACGAAAATTAACGAATGATTGAAGCACTAATAACATCTAAAACACGTATAAAACTACTTCTCAAGTTCTTTTTGAACTCTGAGAAAGAATCATATTTACGTGGATTAGAAAACGATTTTAGTGAATCAACCAATTCTATTCGTTTGGAGTTGAATAAATTTGAAAAAGCCGGTTTACTTAATACTTCTACTAAAGGCAATAAAAAAATATTTAAAGCCAATACTCAACATCCATTGTTTAGCGACATCAATAGTATCCTTAATAAATATGTGGGGATTGATCAAATTATTAAAAGGATTGTTAATAAACTGGGAAATCTCGAAAA
>JBAXLO010000321.1:0-3548 GCA_037134755.1 Bacteroidota bacterium
GGCAAGGAATATCGATTCGGCGACAAGGAATATTGATTCGGAGCTAAGGAATATTGGAATCGGCACTAAGGAATATTCAAATCAGCACTCACACCAATTGGCTCGCGAATAAAAAATAGTTATAAAAATAATGCTTAAGATTTTACTTTGACGACCGAAAAGAATAAAAAAAGGACAGAGCTAATTTGCAAATAAAATGAATTATTTTTTAAAAGAAGGTATTTCTAAATAAATTGTTTTACTTTTGTACTATTCATAATCATAAAAGATATGAACTTTTAATTGTTATAGTTCTATGTTTTATAATTAAATAAATTTAATTTTATGAAAGAAACTTTATCCATTCAGAATGACCTTGAACTTAATAAAGCTTTTGAAGTAATAGTATCAATGAAAAAATTTAAAGCTGTAATCAATGATATTGCTAAAGCTATGTGTAGTGCTGAATTTAATTATTTAGAACTTGAGAAAATATTAAAGGAGCATAAAATAGAAGCAATATCAAATTTAAAAGAAGACTTGCTTGATTTAATATTGCTTTATATTAACATAACTTTAAATGATAATATACTTACACAAAATGAAATTAATAATGTGAAAAAACTAAAAATTCTTTTTAAAATAGATGAAAATGATTTTTATAAGTATAGGTATAATGAGATAAAAGAAATTTTACATAACCAATTATATTTAATTTACAGAAATGACAATCGTATTGATGAAATTGAATCATTACATAAAGTTGGGTTACAAGAATTATTCTCATTGAGCTACGATCAATTTCTGGAATTTGCAAATAAAGAAGATATAATAGCTATTATAAAAGGTGCAGATATTAACGATTTAGATACAGTGATCTCACCAAAATATATCAAGAAATTAAAGAAAAAAAGATTAATACAACGAATTATAAATAATATTATAAGCTTTTTGAGTAATATTTTTAAGAAAAAACAAAAATTAGTCATTCAAGACAATATAAATAAACAAGAAAATACAATAACAGCAACTATAAATGATCAATCCCCTAATAAAGATTACATTAATGATGAAAAAGAATTAGTAGTAGAATTGACTGAAGAAGAAAAAGAATCGTTAATAGAATGGTTTGTTCATAAAGATGATGAAGATTATGAATCTAATAAATATTTTGATCCGTCACAAAAAGACGAATTGTTTGAAGATGCTGCCAGAGTTATAGTAGCACATCAGCATGGTTCTACTTCTTTACTTCAGCGTAAGCTAAAGCTTAGTTATAATAGAGCAGGTCGTATAATAGATCAATTAGAAGCTAAAGGTATTCTTGGTCCTTTTGAAGGGGCTAAAGCAAGAGAAGTCAAATTTAAAGATGAAATTACTTTAGAAATTGCTTTGAGGAATATTAATTTAAGTGGACATAGTAAAATTGATTCAAATTTATTTTATGAGCAAAACAAAAATATAATTGAAAATAGAAAAGTAGAAAATGATAAATTAAAAAAAATCCAAAAAGAAAATAAAATAAAGTCAGATTTTAAACAACAGATGTTTGAAAATGAACAAAGAAAAAGATTAAAACGTGAAGCTTATAAAGAATTGATTGAAGAAGGAATGATTTTTAATGAAAATTTAAACAATGAAGGCAAAAGAGAAATTATTCCTCAAGATGTTATGGATAAAGTTTGGAATAGAGATGGTGGAAAATGTGTGAAATGTGGTAGTCAGGAAAACCTTGAATTTGATCATATAATACCATTTTCTAAAGGTGGGTCATCTACCTATAGAAATATTCAGATTTTATGTAAGAAATGTAATATAGAAAAATCTAATAAAATTGGATAGACATAGAGATAAACTACACTTGGTATAAAAGACAGAAATTAAAACAATATTAAATAAATAATACAATTATGAAAACAAAAAATAAACTTTTAATTTTATTGGTAATGTTGATTCCTATAATAACAATAGGACAAAAAAATATTTCAGAATTGACTTCAAATGCAGTAGAAGCAACAGAAAATCTTAATCTTGATTTAATATATGATTTAGATGTTTTTGAATATTTCAGCCTTACTGACTATAATACAGCCTTAAAAATAGCAGTATTTAAAAAAACTAATGAATATCAAAATTATTTAAATGAATTAAAAAACAAAAGAATAGAAATATTAAAAACTAATTACTATTCAAAATTCACTAAAATGTTTGAAGGTAAAAATTATGATATTAAAAGAAGAGGATTTGAAATCCATTTAGGAATTAATTTTTTCTTTAAAATAAATGAAGAAGATGGACTCGAGATAGAAAATAATAGTGATGAAATTGTTATTTATTATTTCTTTAAATTAAGTGATAATAAAGATGCTGGTTTGAGATTTTACTGGGGGCATGTTGACTGGGGGGATAGTGGTTTTATTTTTAATTACCCTAATAAACTAACTAATTCTTTAATATTATTTCACAAACTTAAATCTGAGAAAGTTGAAGTTGTTGTTGCAAATAAAGTAACAGGTAAAATATATTATATTAAAACATATTCAAATCAAACTAAATCAAAGATCAAAAAATAAAAAGGACATTATAAAACTCTTGCAACTACCCTGTCAATAACTTTTCTTCTTCTCTTTTATATTAAAACCCTGCCTTCGGTTATAAATATAAAAATAATTCATAATTCATAATTCATAATTATTTCGTATCTTTGTAAAAAAATTACAATGACAACAACAATGTTAATAACCAAAATAAGTACATTACCACCATCATTGATAAAGGAAGTTAACGATTTTGTTGATTTCTTAAAATCAAAACGAAAGAAAAGTACAATAACCGAAAGGGAATTTGGTTGTGCAAAAGGATTGATACTGATGCATGATGATTTTGATGCACCAATTGATGATTTTAAAGAATATATGTGATGGATCTACTACTTGATACTCATGCTTTGATATGATTTATTAATGGAGATAATACGTTGCCGGATAATGTTATTAACAAGATAAAAGATATTAGAACTAATTGTTTTGTTAGCATTGCGTCAATATGGGAAATAGCTATCAAACTGTCGTTAGGCAAACTTGAATTGAATGGAAGTTTAGAAGATATTTCAAGAATAATGGAACGTTATCAAATAGAGTTGCTTCCTATAGCTTTCGATCATATACAAAAGTTATTGACATTAGAATCTCATCATCGAGACCCATTTGACAGAATTATAATATCACAAGGGCTAGTCGAAAATTTGAAAATTGTTACAAGAGATGAGAATTTTATAAAATATAATGTTGAAATTATTTGGAATTAATAATGTTTGTTTTTACAAGCAAAATATAAAGATAAGTAAGGTTTAAAACTTCCTACCTCATAATATCTAAAATAGAAAGCCCTGCATAACTTAAATGTGCAGGGCTTTCTATTTATATTTAAACCCAAGCTTTGGATCTAAATATAAAAATAATTCATAATTCATAATTCATAATTATTTCGTATCTTTGTAAAAAAATTTAGGACATACAAACAAAATTATAAAAAATGATAACAACAACAATATCCGATTTTAGAACAAA
>JBAXLO010000322.1:0-3523 GCA_037134755.1 Bacteroidota bacterium
CGAAATCGAGATACAAACTTCTAAATTATGTATCTTTGCAGCATAGAATTTTCAAAAAAACAATAATTTAAGATGGCAGAAAAGAAATCAAAACTAGCTGATAACAAAACAAAACCTACTTCTGTAAGTGTAGAGGATTTCCTAAATAGTATTACCCCTGAAAAGAAGCGAGAAGATAGCTTTATCCTATTGGAAATGATGAAGAAAGCCAGTAAGGAAGAGCCGATACTTTGGAGCAATTCCATCGTCGGTTTTGGTATTAAAAGACACAAAAGCCCAACAACAGGCCGCGAAGCAGATTGGATGCGAATAGGATTCGCTCCTCGCAAAGCAAACATTTCATTATACTTCGGAATTTATGTCGATGCACATGCTACTGCACTCGAAAAACTTGGTAAACATAAATCAGGTATGGGTTGTGTATATATTAATAAGCTTGCGGACATTGACCTAGAAGTGCTAAAAGGCATAATAGAAGCAGGTTGTAAGCTTTAGAGAATAAATTACCCTTACCAGCTTATCCTTGCTAAGTCAATTATAACAAAGCAATACTCCTTAATAGCTGCTTCCATTATCCTAACCCCCCCTTGGCTTACCGGTAATCAGTCAACCTTTCCAAAGGATTGACTAAAAGTTGGCTGCCATATCTTCATATTTTCAAATCACCAATTCACAAAATCGCTATATTATCTTTTAGCAACCTTAAACACTTCTGTTTTTGAATTGCCATTTAGCTGAACAATATATACACCTTGTTCTAAATTATGAAAATCTATATTAAGTACTTTTTGAGAATTAATATTGTTTGAAATCAAAAGTTTGCCGTTAACATCATAAACCATTACCGTTTGGAATAAATTACTGTTCAATTCAATTTTAAGATTATCGGTAACGGGGTTGGGAGAATAAGAAAAAGATGCATTATAATTATTTTTAATACCTGCACCCAGTACTTCAATTTTCATAGATGAAATTCTGTTGTCCCATCCAATATCTGATAAACAAGAGTCTTCAGTAGTAAGTAGAATGGAAGATCCACCGAAAGAATCATTTTCAAATATTCGAATCTGATAGCCTGTAGCAACTTTAATAGAAGATATGTTTTTATCTTTCAATCCTCTGGATTGTATGGAACTAAGCAAATAATCGCCAACAGACAAATTAACACCGGTGCCAATATATGCTGTCCCCGCGAAATTACAATCATTATATACAACTACTGTAGGTGAGATGCATTCAATTTTAAATGAAGACACAACATCATTAAAGCTATCTCCCACCAAACAACTTTCATCAGCAGTTTTTATGAGACTGTCACCCATGAAATTATCATCCTTATAAAAAGTAATCTTATAACCTGCTTGTACTTTTACAGAAGAAACGTCATTATCATGCACGCCATGAAACTTGATATTGCTCATAGTATATTTGCCAATTCCAAAGCCGGCAGAATAACCACCATAATTGCAATCCTGAAATAAAGCAATAGGATCAGGGAATTTAACATCTCCACCCTGCGAATTACCTATACGCTCATATGCACGAGCTGCTGATGCCTGATAAAGCAAATAAGCATTACCCCCCGAGGTGGTATCGTTCCAATTTTCAGGATAACGACCACCGGCATCTTTGCATTTATCGTGAAGATATTTAAGATAACCTACAGGAATATTCAACCAGTTTATATCGCCATCCAGATTATATAGATCCACATAAGCATTGGTCATGTCATGTCCGCCCCATTGACCGGTTTCGTTTAAAGCGTGTGTTGACCAGTTAATATAAAAGGTCTCCATAGCAAGTCCCAGATGTTGTGCATCGCTCAAGTAAGTTGAATCACCTGTTAATTTAAACAACAAAACAGCTGCTTGTGTTTCTAAAGCATTTTCATAACCACGATACCCAGGCCCTATACCCCATCCCTGGCTTTTCATCCATTGATAGAGTCTCTTTCCATCAATAAGATATTGTTGTATACCGGTTGCTTGATATATCATCAAATTAACCACTGATGTTGGAGCTGTTGCACAAACTGACCAACCACTTGTGTCACCTTCATGAAAATGTATTCCACCTATAGGGTTTTCACCACTCATACTAAATGCAATCACATCTTTGGCCCTATTTAAGTAGGTAGTGTCAGTGGTAACTTTATATAGTTCCATTAATGCTTTGGCTATCCAAGCATTGTCATCATAATAGCGATCACCACAATTATCAACAGATGAATTATATCCCCATCTATTATTGAAATAACACCAATACCTCGAATGAAATTCATTTGCCAAAGCTTCAGCTTCGCTTATTCTACCTGCTGCAACAAGTGCATGAAATTGAATCCCCTGTGACCAAGCATAAGCCGGTACATGAGTAAGATCTTCTGCATAAAGTGCACTTCCTATTATATAATAATCATTTGAAATCTGGCTTAAAGTTTCATCTCCCCATTGTTTAAAAGTTGCACCCGATTGTGAAAAAGCAGATTGCTGATTGGAGAAGCAATACATCAAAATTAGTACTATCCAAATAAAGATTCGACTGTTATTTTTCATTATTTCTGTATTAAATGTATAGATTTGATAGATTTATTTAATATGGACGTTTATTTAATTTCTTTTTTACAAAAGTACTATTAATTTATTGAATCCATTAAAATAAATGTCATAATAAATCAATACATGTTATATGAAGTACTTACTTAGCCTACTCGTAGGCAGAAAGAACTTGGAGTTTAAAGTACTAAGTTTATTAAAAGAGAATAATTTTTAAAACCTCTCATCTAATAAAGTTAGTTTATAGCTAACATGAAAGAACCTTATTCTATCATTTATATCTTAACATTGCCTTTGGTTATAAATATAAGAATAATTATGATTGATGAATAAAAACAAAATAAAATGATTTATTCTTGCTTATTATCATTTTTAATTGCTACATTTGTAAAAAACTTTAGTACATAATTAAAATAAAATAAAGACATGGAAAATTCAAATAACACAGGAAAAGTAATTGGAGCATTATTGGCCGGAGCACTTGTAGGAGCTGCCATTGGAATATTGTTTGCTCCTGATAGTGGCAAAAATACACGCACTAAAATTGCAACCGGAGCCAAAGACTTGGCAGAAGATCTTAAGCAAAAGATGAAAGAGGAAGCAAGTAAATTGCGCCAAAAAGCCAAAGATTTGGAAGATATGGCTGAGGAAAAGTTTAATGAAATGAAAGAAGAAACTCCGGAGGCATAATATTAATAAATAGTCAGCTTGCAAGCTAAAGGTTTAGGTTGACCATTCTTTTTATTTAATAAATTATAATATTTAACATGCAAGAGAATAGCAAAGTAGAAGAACTTACAGAAAATGTCAAGAATTATATTAACACAAATATAGAATTAATGAAACTTCAACTTACAGAACGTATTTCGGTAGTTGGCCCAAGTTTATTAAGCAATTTAATAATGGCAATGATAGTCCTAATATTTATTTTATTTTTAAGTATAGTAGCAGGATTTTACTTTTCAAAACTT
>JBAXLO010000323.1:0-3476 GCA_037134755.1 Bacteroidota bacterium
CTTCTAATTCCTTCTTCAACCATTCCGGCGCTTCAGGATAAAGCCTTTTAGCTTTATTTTCATTAATTTTTACTTCCATTTGTTATTATTTTTATTGATTATTAAAAAATGAGGTCAACTCCTCACCATTTGTTCTTATTGTGCCGTCCTTGGGTTGATTTATTCTCAGTTAACCGTTGTTATTGTTAAATTTACTATAATCCAACGTTCCCTAAATCACAGCGAAAAAGCGAAGGCTTTAGGCACGATTGCTATTCCTTTAATCTAATATTTCCCAGTCTTCAGCTAATATGTCAGTTTGAGAAGCTAACCAGCCATTCACAACGCAACCTTGAGCATCTTTTAAGCACAGATAAGCTGTAAATAAGACTTTATCATTTGCATCAAATTCTACTATTTCTTTACCCTCATCATCAATACAATCCTGATAATAAAAATCTCTAACTGACTTAGGTAATGATTTAATATTTTTAGCAACAACAGATATATGAATATCATCAGCAGGACGCATAAAAATAAACATACCTTTACCATTCCAACCAGTCCTGCAAACTCTTTTACCTTGTTTAAGAGCTTCAATTACTTCACCGAAAGATAGACCTTCAATTGGTCTAAATTCTTTTTCAAAAACTTCTTTAGGATACCATAATTTACCATCTTGATAAATTACATTATAACCATCTCTAGCTATAACGCCACCATGTTGACCTGCTTTTTCGAAACCACCTTCTACAGCAGGCTCAGCATCTACAATTTTCAAACCTATATATTTACTCATATTATTATTTGGATTTATTAAGGCCGTCCAAGCCGTTATTAATTCTTTACAGATAATTTCTTTTTACTCTCTAAATAGAACTCAGTTAATTTCTCAACCCTTTTTTCCCAACCATTTTTCCTAACAATGATATCAATCAATTTCTCAAAATTCTTATTGATAAAATAGGCTAATTGCCTTTCTGAATATTTGTAATCATTAAATTCCCTTTTTAAATCTTCAGCCTCACAAATCTTAACTGGATCCAACATTTTACTACAATCATGTTTCAGTGTAAAATTCCTTTGAAGAATTATACCCTTGGTCAATTTTTTAGCATCATCATAAAATTCAGTCATATCATTATTGTTTTTTTGCCTTGCTCCCTCTCCTATCAGGGGAGGGTTGGGGTGGGGTATTATGCATTTGCAACTTTTTCCTGATCAATCTTCGCTTTACAAGCATCAATCAAATCCAATGTCTTAGCCCTTTTCTGTAAACACAATTGATACTCCTCCTCTTTCATTTCAAAACTCCTCAAGATCTTACCATCAAGCAGCTCTTTATAATACTCATATGCATCAAGCGTTACCTTTAAGTTTTCACCCTCCAAATTCATATCCTTTATTTTAAAAGTAAATTAATAAAACTCACCAAGCCATTCAAAGCCAAAACAAACAAAGCAATAGCAGTAAGTATCATACCAATTTCACCCAATTTACTCCTTTCAGGCTGATACTCCTCAATAGGCTCGCACTTACAAGGATTCAATCCCTTTTCAATAATCGCCATATCCATTAGCTCCTGAGTCCTGTAATCATAAATCTCAATACCATTCTCCATTGCAAATCTCACTTCAGTTCTACATCCCTGGCTTTGCTCCCATCCTGGACAAAGAAGAATAGCATCCATCCGACACAAACTCCATATATCAAAACCCAAATAATGTCTATACTCAGGATTCTCAATAAGCTGTTCCACTTTCTCACTAATCTTGCTAGGCCTAAACACCCAATAACCCATTCTGCAAGCAATACCATACGCAGCCGTTTCCATCTGTATGTTATCATCAGCAATACCCGTCATCGGCAAGCTCACATACATCTTAAGCTTCTGATTGTTTTTTAAATCTTCCATAATTTTAACCCTCATATTTTAAAGTGGAATCTAAATTGGGAAATATTCCTTTTGCAATATCATGTCTTAATTTGTCACCCTGTGCAGCAACTTTCTGATAAACGATAGGAGACAAAGAAGCACACCATTGCATACGGTAAGCTTTATATCTACCCGGACTTGATAAAATGGCAACATATACTATGTACGATGCAGTCTTCCATACAATGTGTGCCTCTAAAATTGTGTAATCCATGTTTATTAATTGTTAATTCTTAATTATTAATTCTTAATTGTTTTCAGGCGGGGACCTTCTAACTTATTTATTATTTATAATACCTTTTTCGTAGGCAAATACAACTATGCCGTTTTTGCTGCTACAACCTATTTTCTTTGTAATATTATATCTATGACTATGGATAGTAAATTCCGATGATCCCAATCTATCAGCTATTTCTTTATCAGCTAAATCTTGAGCAATTAATTTTATGATATTAATTTCAGTTTTGGTTAGATCGCCTTTTTTAGTTTTAACTGGAGCACACAAACAAAATTCTTCAGAACATTTTCCGCGATTTCCACAATTCCAATAATCAGGAGTGGTATTTTTGTATTGTACAGTATCTGGAGTATCATCATATCCTCCATACCTGCATTTCATAAATTGGATTAATCTTTGATCTTCATCAAATATTTTCATTCTATCCAATGAATGATTAGCTTCAGTATCATGGAGCAATTCTTTTTTTCTTAATTTCAAGAAAAATGAAGGTATATCTAAATCGTAGGTTACATTACCCTCACAAATATGAGTAAGTCTTCCATTTTCAACAAAAGATTCAAACTCTCCTATACCAAAACCTTTTACAATAGTCATACTTTTGATTTTTTAATTTCATTTAAAATTCTTCTTTTTTCACTGGCAAAAAAACTAATTATAGCAATTGCTACATTAATATTTTTCCTTTCACCACTTAGTATTTTCTTAACTAAACTGATACTCTTACCTGTTTTATTACTGATAGTTGTCTCCCAATTATCAGGTCTAAAATCATCATTATATAATCGACTTAATTCTTCAGTTACTTCTGTCATACTATTATATTATTTTTTTGTGTTGTTTATGTGTATTTTTTGTGTTAAATTTGTGGTGCAAATATACAACGAAAAGTTTAATAAATTACACCTAAGTGTGATTTATTTATCTTTTTAACAATATTTAACACTATGTGGTCAGAAAATTTTAAAGAACATATTAGAAAAGAAAAGATTAAGCAAAAGGATATATATCCATTGATGGGTATATCCAAGGAAACTTTCATTCTAAATATGAAAAAGAATTCCATGAATATAGAACATTTATTAAAGGTTTATGAACACTATAACTGGGATTTAAATGAATTAAAAGAAGAACAATTGGATATTGTTAACCAATCACCCTTAAAACAGCAAAATACTACTAAAAGTGATATATATTCCACTTTTGAATTAAAAGAGATAAAAAACCTATATGAAAAATTACTTGAGGGAAAAGATAAAGAAATTAATTACCTGCGAAAACAATTGGATAAACTTATTAAAAATAGTAGTGCCTTGGAGGAAG
>JBAXLO010000324.1:0-3454 GCA_037134755.1 Bacteroidota bacterium
TTACCTGCAAGCCTTCCTGCGTGTAATACCCAAACGAAATAGTCTGCCCCTTAACAATCCTGCCAACATCTGCATTAAGCGAACCGGTAATCATATTTAAAAAAGAAGTTTTACCAACTCCATTCTTGCCGACAATACCTATTCTTTCGCCTTTCTTAAAGGTATAAGAAAAATCATTCAAAACTTTTACATCACCGAATGCTTTGGATACATTATACATTTCCAATATCTTTCCCCCTATACGCTCAGTCTTGATGCTTAGTTCGGGTTTCGAATCATCAATTCTTCGGGTAGCTTTCTCCTGCAAATCATAAAAAGCATCTATACGTGCCTTAGATTTAGTAGTTCGAGCCGAAGGCATCCTTCGCATCCAATCAAGTTCCTTGCGATAAGTGTTTTTTGCCTTTTCAATCTCCAGACGTTCTATCTCTTCTCTTTCAGCTTTCTTCTCCAGAAAATAAGCATACTTACCTTTATAATGATACACATTACCATTGTCGAGCTCTATAATTTCTTCGCAAACATTATTAAGAAAATAACGATCATGCGTAACAAAAAACAAACTTAAACTTTGTTTGGAAAGATAATCCTCGAGCCACTCAATCATTACCACATCCAGATGATTGGTAGGTTCGTCAAGGATTAACAGGTCTGCTTCTTCTATCAATACTTTCGATAGCGCTACTTTCTTGCGTTGCCCTCCCGAAAGGGAACCTATTTGTTGCGTAATATCACTTATCTGCAGGCGACTTAAAACTTCTTTTACTTTGTTTTCGTAATCCCAACAGTCGAGCAAATCAACTTGATGTATTGCATCTTCCAGTTGTTTATGTTTCTCAGGAGTTTCGTTATGATGAATGTTTATTAAAGCCTCTTCATAATTTCTGATAGCAGTAAGATATTTATTGCCTGTACTGAATAAATAATCTATTATGCTAAGGTTATCATCCAGTTCGGGGTTCTGTGGAAGATAAGAGATGCGGATGTCTTTGCGGAAAGTAACCTTGCCTTCATCAGCAAGATCTTTAGCCATAATTATGTTTAAAAGACTACTTTTGCCCGCCCCGTTGCGTGCAATAAAAGCAACTTTCTGTCCTTTATCTATTCCAAAAGTAATATTCTCGAACAATAGCTTCTCGCCATACGACTTAGTTAGATTTTCAATTAAAAGATAGTTCATTTGTGTTTCCTCAGAAGCAGATTAGGGATGATTATAATAGGATTAAAGCGATTGTTTTAATTTATTTCAACAGTTAGATTTCTATTCGACATCTCTGTAAAGATAGGTTTAAGTACAGTAAAACTCCCCGACTTAACAGCACACTTACCTTTAAAATGAACAATTATTGTACATTGTTCGGCTTGTTCGGGTTCGTGTTTGCAAACATCAATCAAGGTTTCGATAACAAATTCGAAGGTATTAAAATCATCATTAAATAATATCAGATTCCTAACTTTCTCTGTTGATTCGTTTGTATTTTCTTTTTGAATTGTTTTTTCTTCAACCATGATAATCTATTTTAAAAGAAAAGAACTAAAAAATATGTATTTAAGATTAGCTCTTTTCACTTTGCAAAAGTACAAAATAATGATACTATATTGGTAAAAAAAATTAATTCTCTTTAAATTCCTTTAATTTTTAATGGATAATTAGGTCGCAGCGATGCTGCTTTGGTTTATATTTTGGATTCCTTTCTACAAATAGATCTCCAATCTGTGAGTGGCAATGAAAATAATTTTATAGTTATTTGTAAAGATAAAGTTGTAATTAGTTTATTTTATTTAACAGAAGAACGTAGTTTGATATTTACAATTTCGGGACGTTTGAACAAACGAACCGGTGGTCCCCATGTGCCGTAGCCGTTTGAAACATAAATATGTGTGTCGTTAATGAGTTTGTATCCGCAACTAACTTCAAATATCTTTTTTGTGACTAAATTAAATGGAAATAATTGTCCGTGGTGCGTGTGACCAGACAGTTGCAGCGATATTTTATTGTCGGCAGCTTCGTTTAGATGAAACGGCTGATGGTCGAGAAGGATAGTTGGGAGGTTAGAATCGATATTTTCCATCAAAGAGGTAATTTCCATACGCTTTTCACCGGCAAAACGGAGTTTATCTCGATCATCCCTACCTATTATATATATAGTATCCTTAATCTTGATGGTTTCGTCTCTCAAAACTTTAATATTTAGCGTTTGCAAGTATTCAATAGCAGCCTTAGCACCTCCAATATACTCATGATTACCCGTAATGCCATACACACCAAGTGGCGCAGTGATGGTTTTAAGAGGTTCGCCCATATTATAATAAACTACATGAGTTAGAACTTCATCTATAACATCTCCTACAAACAAAACGATATCAGGCTTAAGAGCATTAATACGTTTAGCAAGACGTGCCACTCTTCTCTTAGCAATTAAAGTACCTATATGAATATCTGAGACAGCCACAATATTAAGCTCTTCCATATTTTTAAGAGCTTTGCTTATCTTTAGATCTAACACATTAACCTTCGGATTTAAAGCAATAAGATGACCTGTTAATATTAATATGAAATTTATAAAAATAGCAACTGCCAATAGCACCATTTTAGTTGTATTATAATCTTCATATATTATTGACGGAACGAAGTGGAATACAAAAATAATGAGACGTATTATATCGATTAATAGCGACATGAAAAAGAAATATGTCATTGCAGCAAGCCAAAATGAACCGACTATAATAAATACTTTGGCGATGGTGTAAAGATGAAATCTTTCCAAAAAACGACCTATTATGTATGAAAGGAAAAGAAAAGCATATATAGTAATATAATACGTTCTTATTGAGGAATCTTCCGGCAGAGCATGTAAACCATGTTTAAAAATATAAAGATTTATTAAAGTATAGAATGTCAGTACGACGCTCAAAAAGATTAAGAAAGCTTTCTTATTCATAGATAATGTGATTTTTTAAGTATTAGAAATAACTCTAAATTTTAATGCTTAGTATAAAAGGAATCTTGTTTTTAATAAAAAAATAAGGATGTTCTTATTGCAAAAGCTTTCAAGAACATCCTTAAAAATTGACAGACAAAAGAAAAATAAACTTAATATTATTTATTAAGTATTAGTTTGCGAACAGAGATTCCTTCAGTAGATTTAAAGCGACAGAAATAAACTCCATTCTTTAGATTAGCGTCAGAAAGCCTTATGTTATTATTGCCTTCGTTAATAGTAATATCATTTGACGAATATACACTTTTACCCGTTAAATCAATAACTTCTAAAGCTATTTTTTGATTAATAGAACTAGTAAAATTAATATTCACAGAACCATTAGTAACAGGATTAGGATAAATTTGAATATTGTCTGTGTTTTTCTTAACACTTTGAACACTTAAAGTTGTCTGCATTAAAGCTGAATCAATTGCATGATGCATGTGAACTGTATCAGCAGTAAGTAAAGT
>JBAXLO010000325.1:0-3443 GCA_037134755.1 Bacteroidota bacterium
TGTCCATTAGAGCAAATCGTCTTCAAAAAACCAACTATTTTGTCTATTACACCATCTTTTACATGATTTTTTTGTAAAGAAATGGCTTAATTTTAGAGTTTTCTAAAATTATTATTATCGGAAAGTTTATTTACTTATGTATTGAATCTAAGTAATATCCAAATAGTTTATTTTATGAGGTAAAAAACATTTTAATATTGAATTATAAAATTCAATATTGGTTATTGGTTTTGTAATTATATCAGAACAGCCTATTCGAAGAACTTTTGTTTTATCAGTTAATGATGAAGAAGAAGTAATTGCAAGTATAGGGACTAAAGGATTTATTTTTTTAATAAATCGTGCAACTTTAATACCATCATAAATGGGCAGTTTGGTTTCCATTATAACTAAATCAATATTTTCCTGCTTTTTAAATTCATTTATAGCATTATAACCATTTATGGTTTCAAATATTTTTGCTTTTGTTGGTTGTAGTAATATTTTAATTAAACGCATATTTTGTTCATCATTTTCAGCTATTAAAACATTCTTTCCTGTTAGATTTGGGATTAAAAGATTTGTAGTTTTAGCATCTGAATTAATATCATAAAGTGATATTTCGACTGGTATCGAAAAATAAAAGGTTGTTTCATTAGGTAATATCGACTCGAAACGTATCTCAGCATTCATTGCTACTGCAATTCTTTTAGATATTGCGAGTCCAATTTTTGTGCCATCAAGTTCCATTATACTTGTATTGTCAACAGAACTAAACAACTTAGATAATTCTTCATTTTTATCTTTATCAATACCTATTCCGGAGTTTTTGAGATAAAAGATTATTTTAGATTCGTCCATTTTGTAAAACCCAAATTCCATTTCTCCTTTTTTGAAATATTTTACTGAATATCTAAATATATTTTTTAAAGTCTGAGAAATTTTAACTCTATCAGCAGTTATATAGTCTAACATTAAGCCATAATCCGGAATGAAATTTAATTTAATGTTTTTAGTTTTTTCTGATAAGTTTATTATCTCTATAAGATTAATTCTATTTTCGAGGAATATATCTGAACCTTTAAAAGTTTGTTTTGAGAGCTCTATTGAACTCTTTTCGGATGTAAGAATTTGAAAAATATCATTAGTTATATTCAGTAGATTTGTTCCACTTGAGTTTATTGTTGAAATCATTCCTCGTATTTCTTTATCATCAACAATTGTGTCTAACAAATTACTGTATCCTAAAATATTATTAAGCGGATCTCTCATCTCATTACTAATTGTTTCGAGATATGCAGATTTTATTTTATCGCTTTCAATTGCTTTATTCTTTGCAATTATTAATTCTTTATTTATGTTTAAAAGTTCAGATGTTCTAATAGCTACCTTTTCTTCTAGCCTTTTATTTTGGTTTAATAATTGTTGGTGAAGATAACGGGATTCCAGCAGATTTTTAATCCTAAGCATAACTTCAACTACATTAAATGGCTTGGTAAGAAAATCTTTAGCTCCTGCTGTCAATGCTTGTTGCTTGGCTTCTAAACTAATATTAGCAGTAAGAACTAATATAGGAAGATAAATTTTATGTGAAATAATTGTTTTTAACTGTTCCATTACCTCAAATCCAGACATTTGAGGCATCATTAAATCGAGCAGGATTAGATCGGGATTAAACTTTTTAAACACTTTAAGTGTTAAAGTTGGGTTGGTTATACTTTTAATATTCTTAAACCCATGCATGTCTAGTAAATCTAGAAGGACATCAATATTTGACTGTTGATCATCAACAATTAAAATTTTTGCAGTAGTTAAACTAGAATTCATCATTGTATTGTTTAGGTTATAAATAAAAGTGTAAAAGTACTAATTATATTTAATATAAAGGGCTCTTCATAAAAATAAGTAAAAAATAAGTAAAATATTTGTTCTTTAAATCTGCGAAAGCATAATTTTTATGATTTTGATGTGCTGAAACTTTAGCTTATATAATAATATGTATAAAATGAATAGGACGCAGCGATGCTGCTTGGAAATATTAATTTATACATTTTCTACAAATAGTACGCCGCTATGCGGCTAAAAACAGCGTAGCTGTGACCTCTTTTTAGCAAGAAAAACAATATGTGAATTAAAGCAGCATAGCTGCGACCTCTTTCTAAAGATATTTTATCATACCAAAACAAAAAATGATAATATTTTTTTGAGATTCTTTTTATCTGTTAATCCTAGCATTTATACTACTGGATATTTTAAAGAAATGCATTTACGAGTTTTTGTTTATGGGAGAATTGTTATAATAAAAAACATTATAGTCTATTTTCCGAATTTTTTAATTGTTTTATCATGTGGATATATATCATCTTTAGTAAATGGTTTGCCATCTTTCCCAACTGAGAAAAGTATAAATGAATCTTTCTCTAATTTATAATAATAATTACCTGACTTTTTAATTTTAGTTGTATCTTTCTTTTTTACAAAATTACTTTTTGCATTTTCAGGATTAAATATATCGTTGATCGAAACAAAATTATTCGAATTTCTTACTAATTCTAGACTATCAGGATATTTTCCATTTTTACATTTATAATTTTCTAATTCGTTTGTAAGATTATTTAAAATCATCTCTGTAACTTGGGTTTTCATCTCATCTATCTTTCCACTTTTTTCCATATAATGTTTAACAAAAGACAAACTTGAATAAATCAATATTGTCAAACAGATTCCTGAAATCCCAAGAATAAATACAATTTTAAAACGTTTGAAATCTGTTAATCCTATAATTATTGATACAATTCCAAAAAACACACCTAATAAGGGGATAAAACTAAATGCACTAAGAATTATTAGTCCTACAGGAGCTTTTTTATTATCTTCCATGTTTTAATATATCTGTTATTTAATATAATTACTTACTTTTTATAAATTTAATGCAAACTTACAATATTTTATCATACCAAAACAAAAAATCACACCAAAAACAATAATACCTCTCTCCCCATATTCTGCGAAAGCAATCTTTTTATAATTTTGATGTACTCAAACTGTCGGTTTGATGGTTTTTTATAATTTGATTTAATCCAAACTTTGGATTTATTCGATTTTCATCTTTTGGACGTACTCCAACTTGGAGTGGCTTCAGATTACAAAATTCTTTCCTACTCCAACTTGGAGTGGTCGAGAAGTAAATAAATACCTTCCATTTTAATTTAGAATTGTAATAAAGTAAACGATTCTTTCGCACTCTAACTTTGAATGGTCATAAACTAAACAAATCTCTTCCATTTTAATTTAGAGTTGTAATAAAGTAAACGATTCTCTCGTACTCAAACTTAGGATTGGGCAAAAAATGAAAAAACCTTGCCACTCCAATTTAGGATTGCACTTATTTTCCCTTTTTCGATCAATTTATAATAAAAATTAGTCAAATTATATTTTATAGATACCACACAAAGTAATCATTA
>JBAXLO010000326.1:0-3354 GCA_037134755.1 Bacteroidota bacterium
GTCTTCAATGTTAGGGACGACGTCTTCAATGTTAAGGACGACGTCTTCAATGTTAAGGACGACGTCTTCAATGTTAGGGACAGGCTTTATAAGAGGCGGGGTTTAGTAAAATACATTTAAAAAGGAGGATTTATTTGGAAAAAGAGATAATTATATTCACAAATATTAATATTAAGAATTTAACTTCTTTAAATTAACTTTGTTATTATAAAATGTAAAATGATTAATAAAAAATCATTATCTACATCATTTAATTTATAACTCAATATACACATTATGAAAACAATAATTTACTTTCTTAAAATTACAATCTTAGCCATAGTATGTTTCCTTAATATTATTTCATTTGCACAACCTGCTCATTTCAATCCAAAAGGTATAGGTGGTGGCGGTGCTCAATTTGCTCCCAGTATTAATCCTGCCAACAATAACGAAATGTATGTAGCCTGCGACATGAGTCCTTTGTTCCATACACTTGATGGCGGACTTAGCTGGAATGTTGTGGATTACCATTATATAATGGCTAATCATGCTACGCATGTTGAGTTTACTAATAATCCGCTTATTCAATATTGCATGACTAACGATGCGAATTCCGGCAGTTATATTCCTGTAAAGACTACTGATGGAGGAACTACTTGGAATACTATCACTGATCCTACAGGCGGAAACGGTGCATGGTTTACTTTTGCAAATCCTCAAAACTCCAATCAGTTAATTGTAACAGATTATTCAAACTTTTATTTTTCAAATAATGGAGGAACAACATTTGGTTCATCCTTTTACAATAATTCAAATGGTACTTATATTGCAGGTACTTTTTGGGATGGATTGAATATTTATATTTGCACTGATATTGGTTTAGTTACTTCTACTAATGGAGGAACAACATGGATTAGTACACCTACTATGACCGGAATTCCTTCAACCGAACAGATAGTTTCTTTTGCAGGAGCTAAAGCTGGAAACATTACTCGCTTTTACTGTGTTACATGGTCCTCGGGCAATGTTTATCCGGGAGTTGTTGGTTCCGATTGTGGATACTATGCAAATGTTTATACTATGGATTATGGAACTTCAAACTGGGTGAGTAAAATCAATGGAATCACAGCTGGTACTGATGATCTTTGTTGTGTGGGGATGGCTTCTAATAATATTAATGTAGCATATATTGCAGGAGAAAATAGTAGTACAAGCTATCCGGTAGTATTGAAAACATTAGATGCAGGTGCTACATGGACTCATAATTTTAACACAGCCAACAATTTGAACATACAAACAGCTTATTGTGGTTCAGGTGGCGATTTTCAATGGACATGGGCACAATATATTTATGGAATAAGTGTAGCTACAAACGATCCAAACAAAGTTATCTTCTGTGATATGGGTTTCACGCACAAAACTACCGATGGTGGTGCCAGTTGGCAAGCTGCTTATGTAGCTCCTACTGATTTACACGCTGTAAATACTACCACTCCTCCCCGACAATATTATCATGGCAACGGTATTGAACCAACTGCCTGCTGGGACATTACTTGGGCTTCTGCCGATAGCATTTACGCCGGTTATACAGATATTCATGCTTTGAGAAGTAATAATGGAGGTACTACATGGGGCTTTGATTATTCAGGATTAAATCAATATAATACTGTATATAAATTCCTTAAAGGAACAAATGGTACAATATATGCTGCCACATCATCCATACACGATATGTACGAAAGTACGCATCTTATTGATAGTAGAATTGATAATGGGACAGGCGAAGTTATGTTTTCAACAAATAATGGTGCAACTTTCTCTACACTACATAATTTCGGGAAACCGGTTATTTGGATTTCTTTCGACCCTACCACACCCAACAGGATGTACGCTAGTGTTATCAATCATGCAGGCTCGGGAACAGCAGGTGGTATATGGAGGTCAGATAATATTAATCTTGGTGCAGCTTCTACATGGGCTATTTGTCCTGGGCCTGCCCGTACTCAGGGACATCCATTTAATATAAGAGTTCTGAATGATGGCACTGTTGTAAGCAGTTTTTCGGGAAGACGCAATACTGCTAACACTGCATTTACTGATAGTTCAGGAGTTTTTATTAGTACTGATCATGGTAATACATGGATTGACAGAAGTGATGTTAAAATGCAATACTGGTGTATGGATGTTGTGATTGATCCTTTTGATGCAGCTCAGAATACTTGGTATGCCTGTGTTTTCAGTGGCTGGAGCAATGCTGCTTCAGTGGGTGTTGGTGGTGTTTATCGAACAACTAATCGTGGTGTTAACTGGACTCGTATTACTACAAATTATAATATTGACAGAGCTTTTTCAGTTACTTGCGATCCTGTTCATCAGGGTGCTGCTTATATGACTACAGAAACGCAGGGTCTTTGGTACACATCTAATATTGCTGCTACTACACCTGTCTGGTCACAAGTTTCTAGTTATCCTTTCCGTCAGCCTAATAGAGTATATTTCAATCCTTACAATCAAAATCAGATTTGGGTTAATAGCTTTGGCAATGGAATAAGAGTTGGCGATTTGACTGCCGGTATTAATGAATCTTTTCTTAATTCTGATGCTTTAAAAATATACCCTAATCCTGCTACCGATAACTTAACTATCGAAATAAAGAATTCAAACATAAAACAAAGTGTAGATATAATAAATATTAGTGGTAAAACTATCTATTCATCATATATTATAAATAAAGCAACAATAGATGTTTCTAAGTTCTCAAAAGGGATATATACTATTAAAGTTTATTCGGATAAAAATATTGATATTAATAAGTTTGTAAAAGAATAGTTATATTTTATCCACTTAACCTCCCCTGCTATGGGAGAAATTAAAAAATAAAAGCTCAATCATTTTATGGTTGAGCTTTTTCTTTATAAAATCTTTATACTTTTAAATAATATCCTTATAAAACCCTTATAAAATCGGAAGTAATTTTGTAGCGTTTAAAAATCCACAGATATGAACACAATAATGAATATATTTCTGGTTGCAATAGCACCCGAATTATCAAAAGATACTACGCCAATGCAAATGAATACCGATTCATGGCTTTTAGTAGGAGTGATAATTGCAATACTTTTACTAATTTATCTAATTATTTCACTAATTAAACCTGACAAATTTTAAGATATGACTACACTAGAATTAATACAAATAATATTGCTTATAGCCCTGTTAATAGGATTAACTCCTTTTATGGGGAAGTATATGTTTAAAGTCTTTACAGGTGAAAAACATTTTATGAAACCAGTGTTAGGGTGGCTCGAAAGGCTTACTTACAGATTTATAAAAGTAATGCCCGACGAAGAAACCAACTGGAAAAAATATACA
>JBAXLO010000327.1:0-3353 GCA_037134755.1 Bacteroidota bacterium
ATGTTGGTATTGTTGTTGTGTTTGATCCACCATTGATTGCTATTGTCCATGCAACATTTGAAGTTATTGCAAAAGTATCTGCGCAAGCATTATAAGTAGGTAAAGCTATTATTGTTCTGGAAACATTTAGGTAAGATACAGGAGCTGCCGGTTGTGTTACTAATACAGTTTTTGAAAGATTACCTGAAGTAACAACTATATAAGCTGTTCTTGCTGTTGTTGTAGTATTAGCAACAGCAGCAACATTAATAACTGCATTATTAGCTCCTGAAGTTGGTGTAACCGTTAACCAAGTTGGTATTGAGGTTATTCCTCCGGGAGTTGAAACTCCTGATATTGTTACGGTCCAAGTGACATTAGATGTTACAGCAAAAGTATCTGCGCAAGCATTATAAGTAGGCAATGCAATACTTGTTCTTGATACATTTAGATATGAAACCGGTATTGGAGCAGCCGCTTGTGTTACGGTTATTGTTTTAGAAAGTGTGCCTGAAGATACTACTACATAAGCTGTTCTTGCTGCTGTTGTTGTGTTAGCAACTGCTGCTATGTTGACAACGGCATTGTTTGAGCCCGATGTAGGCGTTGCTGTTAGCCAAGTAGGTATAGTTGCGGAGTTAGTGCCTCCATTTATAGCAATAGTCCAGTTTACATTAGATGTTATAGCAAAGGTATCTGCGCAAGCATTATAGGTAGGCAATGCAATAGTTGTTCGGGATACGTTTAAAGTAGAAACCGGGGCTGCAGCTTGTGATATTACTACTGATTTGCTTATGTTTCCTGATGTTACTATTACTACTGCGTATCTGGCAGTTGTAGTAGTGTTGGCAACTGCTGCAACGTTGATTATTGCATTGTTAGTGCCTGCTGTAGGAGTTACTGTTAGCCATGTTGGAGCTATTCCTGTGCCCGAAGTTGTTGAAGATAATGTTAGTGTCCAACTTGCGTTGGATGTTATTGCAAAGGTGTCTGCGCAAGCATTATATGATGATAACGAAATGCTGGTTCGGGATACATTAAGTGTAGTTGTGGGCGTTTGAGCTGCTTGTGTTACCAATACTGTTTTAGCTACGTTGGTGCCGGTTAATGTGCTTGCCGCCACAATAGTAATGGTGCCGCTTCGGGCTGCTGTGCCGGTGTTAGCGGTGGCTGCCACGTACACAACTCCATTGTTGCTTCCAGAGGTAGGTGTAACCGTTAACCATGTTTGATTAGAGGTGATTACCCAACTTACTGCTGAGGTTATCGAAAAGGTATCGGTGCTTGCCGCCACTCCAAATGTTATGTTCGTTTTTGAAACTACTATGGCATCAGCTTGAGTGGCGTCCGACATTTTAATGTTTCTGTTGAAAGCTAATGAACTTTCGGTAAACATTGTTACCATTGCTAATGCAATGATAAGATTTAATGAATAATGAACTATTTTTTTCATGACAACATTTTTAATTAATTCAACCCACAAAGATACAAATTATATTACAAATATACAAATTTTTTAACAATTTTTCTCAACTTAATTAGATAATCCTTAGTCGAAAAGGTTTAATTTAATAGCGTCTTTATTTGATTTATCTGCATTCATGCAAAATTAATCTTTTATAAACTTCTTTACTATTATTTCTTTGCCTGTAGATAATTTGAGAATATAAACGCTATTCGCGAAAGCGGAAACATTAACATGCTTAATCTTATTAATAGTTGATGTATAAACGGTTTCTCCAACAAGATTAATTATTTCTATTTTCTGATCAGTAGATGGGGTTTCTATTGTAAGTGTTTCTTTTGCAGGATTAGGATATAGCTTTATTTGATTAGCTATTTCATTTGTATTGATACCTAAAGTGCCTTGATGTATAACATCTACAGATATTATGGAGTTAGTTGATTTTTGTAGATAGGTAGAATCACAATAAGTGTTAGTACAGCCTGTTGAATCGGTAATAGTAAGACATATATTGTAATACCCTGCTACACTATAGGTGTGAGATGGATATGCTGTGGTAGAATTAGCTGTGCCATCGCCCCAAGACCAAACATATTGTAAAGGAGCTACTCCTCCTGCATTATTAACTGCAAAATAATGATGCGGAGTTGTAGTATCAGCAACTAAAGTAAAATTGGCTGAACAACTAGGTACTATTGTACCTACATTAATATAAAGTGATGATGTAGTGCCAGAACCACATTGATTAACACCTTTTACTGTGATGAAACCAGATGTTGCTGCGGGACCAAAATTAATAGCTACAATACTACTATCGTTTGTACCGGTAGCACCATTTGGAAATGTCCATATATAAGAGGTTGCGTTTGCAATAGGAGTTACTGAATATACTACATTCTGTTGACCTGCCACTACATTAGTACTGCCTGTTATAGTGCCTATTGCAGCTACCGGCGGTATAATGCTAATATGTGCCGTAGCAGTTTTAGAACATCCATAAGTATTTGTACCTGTTACCATAAAAGTCATTGCTGTTTGTGGCACTACTCCAAATGAGGAGCCGGTTATTCCATTATTCCATACATAAGTAGAAGCTCCTGATGCTGAAACAAATGTAGTGTCGCCTGCACATACAGCTATTGAATCGAAATTAGTAGTTACAATAGGTTGAGGTAAAACTAATACATTTAAAGTAAATGTTGGTCCTACACAACCTGTACCTGATGAAGGAGTAATTGTATAGATTACTGTATTTGGAGTATTACATACATTAGTAAGTGTTCCATTTATATTTGAAGCACCAATGTTAGATGACATTCCTAAAATACATCCAGTAACTGTAGGATATGGCCAGCTATAAGTTGTTCCTGTAGGCACAACACCATTTACTCCATTTGCAGGCGATACAATAAATGTAGTGCCACTACAAACGGTGTCGTGCATTGACGATAATAAAGGTGAAGTTACAGTATTTACGTATAAAACAATTGTATCCGTACTGGTTTCGCCTCCAGATGTCGCAGTAACAACAATAACATTGTTGCCCATAATTGTAGCTGTAAAATGATAAATTGAGTCGGTTGAGACTTGATAATTATTTAGTTTCCAAACATAACTTACTGTTGAAGAAGCGCCACTAACGTTAGCAAAAAGATTTAAAGAGTTTCCCTCACAAATGGTATCAACGTAAGGTGGTGGTGTTGCTATTGTTACAACTATTGTAGCGTAATTTAGTTTTGCTAAGAAAACTAAGAAAAGAAATAAGAAGATTTTTTTCATAGTGCTAATTTTATTACATTTAGTTTGATTATATATAAAGACAATTAAAATAGCAAAATGGTTGTATGGAAATAAAATAAATATGATAATAATTATTTTAATGCTGCTTTTTCCTATTTATCCGATAAGC
>JBAXLO010000328.1:0-3340 GCA_037134755.1 Bacteroidota bacterium
TATCTTAAAATCTCTAAACTACTTTGGTGTTGAACATTTTTAAGTATGCCTTTTGCAGTAAATACATAATAGTACACACCATCGGGTAAGCCTTGGCCATCAAAATCATTTTGATAATTATTGCTTTCATATACTTTCTTACCCCAACGATTGTAAACAACAAGAACCTTATCTGTGTATGCACCATTCATCAATCCTTTGATTTCTAATTTCTCATTCTTGTCATCACCATTAGGAGTGATAACATTTGGAAAAATAAGACTGTCGTCAATAATCTGCACAGCATGTATAACGGTATCCATACACCCATGATCCCCCACAACTATTAATTGGACATTAAAAGTAGCTACATTATTAAAAGAATGTAAAGGGTTTTGAATATTATCAGTTGAGTTAGGATCATTAAAACTCCATGAATAAGTATAGGTGCCTGGAGGTGTAGTTTCATCAGAAAACTTCACAGGAACGCCTATTGTTCCAATAGTTGGATTCCATGTAAACTCAGCATGAGGCTGAGAATATATTGTTATATCACTAAGATTAAAAGTAAGCTTGCATCCTAATGCAACAGCTGTTAAAGTTACAGGGTAAGTTCCCGCATGTGCAAAAGTGTGAGCAGGACTCATTATACTTGAAGAATCACCATCCCCAAAATGCCATAAATAGGTAAGTGCCCCTGCACTTGCACTAAAGTTTATCGTTTTAGGTTCGCAACCTGATGTTGGATCTTCGGTTGGATTAATAACTGGTTTTGGATAAACTACAATCTTTATCTCTTCATCTTCCTTACACCCCAAATTGTTAGTTCCTGTCACACTATATAAAGTTGTAACACTCGGATGGACCATAATAGGATTGGTGGTTTCTCCTGTTGTTGACCATAAATAGGTACTTCCACCTGAAGCTAACAAAGTAGCTGTATCACCTGTACATATTGTGTCAGGTGTAGCAGTTATTGTAATTATTGGATTGGGGTTAACAGTTAAAACAGTTGTTATTGTACTGTCACATCCTGCTACTGTTGTCAGATGATCAGTATAAGTACCCGATTCATTATAGATATGAGTTCCTACAACTACAGAATCTCCCTCACAAATAGATGGAGCTGTTTGAATATTGTAATTTGGAGTAACCGTTAAGATTGTAGTAATGGTACTATCACAACCTTTTACTGTTGTCATAAAGTCTGTATAAGCACCTGATGTAGTATAAACATGTCCATTAACTGTAACTGAACTCCCCTGACAGATTGATGGACTATTAACAATATTGTATGCTGTTTTAAGAGTTACCTTTAATATAAAAGTTGCACCTGCACAACCACCTGTTGTAGGTGTTATAGTATAGGTAGCTGTATGTGATGTATTTGAAGGATTATTGGTAAGTAATCCTGAGATGCTTAACTGTGCTCCTGCACTAGCCTGTTTACCGTCAATACCACTGCCGATTGGCACTGGCCAGGTATAAGTTGTTCCTGTTAATACAACTCCATTGAGTACATTTGTCGGTGATACTGTAAATGTAGTTCCACTGCAAACAGTGTCATACATACTTGTAATGGAAGATACCGGATTAATAGTTACAGTCACTGTAAACACATTTCCCGTACATCCATTTGCTGTTGGTGTGACATTATATATTGCTGTCTGTGGAGTTGTTAAAGTATTAGTAAGTGTTCCACTAATGTTCGTTGCATTAGTACCTGCTACTCCTCCCGTTGGTGCAGGCCATGTGTAGGTTGTGCCTGTTGGAACTAAACCATTGATACCATTAACAGGTATCGAAGTAAATATTATTCCGCTACACTCATTGGTAGTCATTGCTGTGATTGCAGGCATTGGATTTATTGTTACCGTTATAGTAAACGAAGCACCCGTACAGTTTCCTGATGTTGGTGTGACCTGATAGGTAGCTGTCTGTGGCAGATTTGTCGGATTAGTCAATGTTCCGCTGATTTCTGTTGCATTTATGCCTGAAGCTCCGCCTGTCATATTGCCGGTAACTGTAGGTGTAGGCCAACTATAAGTGGTTCCTGTTAATACAACTCCATTAGTTACATTTGTTGGTGTTATGGTAAAGGATGACCCACTGCATGCACTAGAAGTTATATTTGTAATTGAAGAGGCAGGGTTTACTGTTACCATTATTGTAAAAGTATTCCCAATAAAACCTCCAACTGTTGGTGTTACCGTATATGTTGCTATTAATGGTGCGCTTGTTCCATTTATAAGTGTTCCGCTTATATTGGTGGCATTAGTACCTGACGTCCCACCTGTAAGACCACCAGGAAGGTTTGGTGTAGGCCAGCTATAGCTAGTTCCTGTTGGTACGATACCATTTACTCCATTTAGAGGTAATACTGTAAAAGGAACACCACTACATATTACCGTATCCATATTTGTGATAGAAAGTGCGGGATTTACTAGTACTGCTAAAGTAAAAGTATCTCCCAGACAACCTGCTCCTGATGTTGGTGTAACGATATAAGTTGCATTTAATGGTGTACTCAATGGATTGTAAAGCGTCCCGTTGATGCTTATTCCACTACCTGCCAATTCTCCGGTAATGCCTAGGTCAACTGTCGGGGAAGGCCATGTATAGGATGTACCTAGAGGAACTATGCCATTAGTTACATTTTGAGGTGTTACATTAATTAAAGATCCACTATAAACAGATGTACTCATATTGTTAATAGCTGGTGGAGGTTTTACAAAAATGGTCACAGTAAAAGGAGAACCCGGACAACCAACTCCAACCACTGCTATTGGACTTACAGTATAGATTCCTGTTTGTGTAGTACTCAATGAGTTTGTTAATATCCCATTAATATTTGTAGCATTTGATCCTGCTGCACCACCAATCATATTACCGGTAACTGTTGGAACAGTCCAACTAAAGGTTGTTCCAGCTGGTACTACTCCGTTGATACTATCTATTGGAGTTACCGTAAAAGGAACTCCACTGCATACAGTATCATGCATATTTGTTATTGTTGTTGCTGGATTTACAGTTACAGTTACGGTAAATGGTGATCCGATACATCCATTTGCTTTTGGTGTTACAGTATATATTCCTGTTAGTGGATTATTTGTAGAATTAGTGAGCGTCCCACTAATATTTGTTGCATTAGTGCCAATAGCTCCTCCTGTTAGACCAGTGAGTAAAGCTGGCAAAGGCCAAGTATAAGTAGTTCCTGTAGGAACAGTACCATTAAAACCATTAATAGGTATTACTGAAAAAAGGAATCCACTACATTTTACTGTATCCATATTTGTGATAGCAGGGGCAGGATTAACAGTTACCGTTACTGTAAAGTTTGCTCCTGTACAGCCTGCTGCTG
>JBAXLO010000329.1:0-3323 GCA_037134755.1 Bacteroidota bacterium
GCAAAGAGTGAATAAATGCCACTTTGGACTTAAATATCATATAAAGATGATTGAAGGTCAAAGTTAAGAAGTATTTAAATGAGATGTTTTGTAGTAATGTTAAGTTCTTAAACTTAGTAATCTTCGCATACCTGTAGTTAGGTAAGTTTAACCCGACCGCAGTATAAGAGAGCTCAGTCAGGCATAGCGAACAGGTCGCAGATATGAGATTATAGATTACACATAAATATTACCCCTTGTTTTTAAAATTGATATAATAAAATGCAAAATTACTCAATTTTATTCATTCCATCATTATAATTGTTACACTAAAAATATTTATTTTCGAAATAAATAGATTAAAGGTTCAAAATGTCGTATCTTTGTGCTTTATTTCCAAAATAATTAATACAATGAATGCAAAATTATATATAATAACTGTTATTGTGTTTCTATCATTAAAAGGATTCGGTCAAACAAATGTTTATCAACCTTTCCCTTCAGATACTGCTTATTGGGAGTATTATAGTGTAGTTTATAATGGGTCTTCATACAACTCATATTATTCAGGTGAGTTGTGGTATGGTGATACAGTTATTAATGGTTATACATATACAAAACGTGGTGGTTCAGCAGACTATAATGGAGGATATCGACAAGATATTCCTAATGAAAAGCTTTATTACATTGATAAATTTAATGTTGAAACAGATGTATCGGTAAGTCAACATTTAGTTGTAGGTGATAGATTTCATGATCCGGTTGCAAATAATTCAATCTTTGATTCATTAACTATTACAAGTATTGATTCAACCCTTATCGGGGATAAGTATCACAAAACATATCATTTAGGAGGAGGTGAGACAGGCATTTATGTAGTTGGTGTTGGGATGGTATATAGAGGGGGATTGGAACACATGACCGAATTAAAATGTTTCTTTGTAGATTTTATTAGATTATATGGAAACAATATGGATTGTAATGCCGGGATAGTTGAAGCAACTAAAGATGATAATAGTGTGACTATATCCCCCAATCCTGTTTTTAATGAACTTATGGTTGAAACAAACATTAATAAAGAGCAAAAGCTTGAAGTACTAAACCTTATCGGGCAAACCATCTATACAATATATATTAATAAGAAAGCTACTATTAATACTTCCGCTTTCGCGAAAGGAATGTACATTTTAAAACTAAGCTCAGATAAAGAAACAATAGTAAAGAAATTCATCAAACAATAAAACAACATGAAAAAGAGTATCGTATTAATCATTGCAATCTTTGTAATAAGTATTGCAAATGCACAATGGCTACAAACCAATGGACCATCCGGTGGAGCAATCAAATCAATACAAGTAAGTGGAAGCAATACTTTTGCAGGAACATACGGTGGCGGAGTGTTTTTATCGACCAACAACGGCTTAAGTTGGACATCCATTAATAGTGGACTGACGAATGTATTTGTAAATACGTTAGCCATAAGCGGAACTAATATATATGCAGGAACAGATGGTGGGGGTGTGTTTTTATCTACTAACAATGGAGCAAGTTGGACAGCAGTAAACAACGGCTTAACCAACATGTCAATTAATGCATTAACTGTAAACGGAACTTATATATTTGCAGGAACTACCAATAGTGGAGTGTTTGTTTCGAACAACAACGGTGCCAGTTGGGCAGCCAGTAATACAGGATTGACAAAGTTAGTAATCTGGTCAATGGCTACAAATGGTACTAATATTTATGCAGGTACAGGCAGTAGTGGAGGCGTATTTGTATCGAGCAATAATGGTGCCAGCTGGACAGCTATCAGTAACGGCTTAACTAACAAATATATTATTTGCTTTGGCTTTAGTGGTAGTAATATGTTTGTGGGTACCATGAGTGGAATATTCTTATCAACTAACAATGGAACTAGCTGGTCAGATGTTAGTGGAGGATTGCTTAGTAATTGGGTCTTTTCAATAGCAACAAGAGATTCAACCGTCTATGTGGGCACTAATGGAGGAGGTGTGGCTATGACAACCAATAATGGCACAAGCTGGACAGCTATTAATAATGGATTAACCAATTATGGGTATAATATGATTTACGCATTAGCCATAAGTAATACAGGTATCCTTGCCGGATGTATTGAAACAGGTGGTAATAATGGTGGAGGAATATTCAGAACAAACGATAACGGTGCCAATTGGGCTGCTGTGAATAATGGCATCTCAAATACCGATGTATATTCAATAGCTTTTAAGGGAACAGATATTTATGCCGGTATTGTTTCACCATGTAAAACAGGAGGTGTTTTTAAGACAACAGATTATGGAGCAAACTGGAATGAAATAAGTAACGGCTATGTTGTTACTAATGTCTTATCAGTAACTACTAATGCACTGGCTGTATGCGATACTAATATATTTGCTGCAACCAATGCAGGGGATATATTTAGATCATCAAATAATGGTGCAAGCTGGACTATAGTGGATAATGGGTTGAATAAAACAGTTACATCTGATGCCTATGCTTTAGCCGTAAATGGAACAGATGTATTTGCAGGAACTAATAAAGGAGTGTATTACACAAACAATGCAGGTACTAACTGGATTAATGCAGATTCAGCCCTGTCAAGTACGGTAATTCCTTCGTTGGCTGTAAACGGAAACAAGCTTTATGCCGGCACTACCAAAGGTAAAGTTATGAAATTTACCAAGAGTGGCACTGACTGGTTTATAACAGATTCGAGTGTAGTAATTGCAAATACAAATATAATGTCAATAGTCGTAAGTGGTACAACTGTTTTTGCAGCAACTTTTGGAAGTGGTATATATAAATCTGTTGATGATGGTGTAAACTGGACAGCTATCAATACTGGTTTAGCAGATACTGATTTTGTTAACTTAATAGCTGTTGGGACAAGACTTTTTGCCGGTTCTTATGGTGGAGGTGTTTATGTATCTAACGATAATGGTGCTAATTGGATAAATGTGAGTACAGGTTTAACTAATAATTACATATTGTCGTTTGCAACAGATGGGACAAATTTGTACACAGGTACTCAAGGAGGTGGTACATGGAAACGTCCATTGTCTGAGTTAACAGGGATAAAAGAAAACACTGTTAATGCTACAATAAATGTGTATCCTAATCCTGTAAAAGAGAACTTAACAGTAGAAACAAATTCGAACACAGAACAAAGATTAGAGATATTAAACCTTATCGGGCAAACAATATATACTATATATATTAATAAGAAAGCTACTATTAATACTTCCGCTTTCGCGAAAGGAGTGTACATCTTAAAACTAAGCTCAGATAAAGAAACAGTGGTAAGGAAATTCATTAAAGAATAG
>JBAXLO010000330.1:0-3290 GCA_037134755.1 Bacteroidota bacterium
GATATAATAATGGTTTTAGATAGGCACGACCAACTATTTTGTCTATTACGCCAAAAACATCTATATAGATGACCAAGAGAGTTATATTACTTTGATGCCAAACAATAAAGGTCCTTTCCAAACAAGTACACATGGCGAACGTATATTACATACCGAACAATTAGCTGATTCGATGATATTAAGAACAGAATTAGTAACAATATCTACTGAATTTAAAACTTTTTCTTTGAATTTGGGTAAAGGAATGGATTTACAACGTGTTAATAAGCAAAATGTAAGATCTGCCAGTACTAAACTTGAAAAAGAACGTGTTTTGCTTGCCGGAGGCTTATTTTGGGTGTATGGAGGATTGATCCAGATTTTTTACGAAACTCCTGAAGATATAGCTGATTTTTATGAAATAAATCAGATGTTTGCCAAAAAAGCTGGAGAAGTAGTAGCAAATCCTGATGTAACTGTTGTTGAACTTGAACCATTAGAAACCAAAGAAGCAGGAATGAATTTTGTTCCAACAGATGTTATCAGTGCTTCTGACGTAGGTAATTCGGATGTTGAATATTGGATTACAGATGGAACTCCTCCAAATGCAAATACTAAAAAAGGAATTATACATTCAGGAGAAGAATGTTTGATAAAGCCACCGGATTGGGCAACCTCCGATTGCAGATATTTGTATTTTAAATGTTTGGATAACGAATTTAATGCCATAGTGCATTTAGTAAAGGTAAACCCTGTTCCATAAGCAGGTTTTTTAGATTGTTAATATGTCAGGACTATGCCGTGAGGTTAATAGTCCTGATTTTTTCCTCACTTATAGGATAAAAAAACAATATAAATTTAAAGAAAATTATATTAACTAAATTTATAATAAAAGTAATGAAAAAAACATTTCACGCAATTAGTTTAACAGCATTTATGCTGTTAGTCTTTCAACTTATGAAGCCAACATTAATGGCACAACCTATCCCAACAAGCAATGGACCTATCGGTTCGATACTATCTGTAAGTGATAGTGGGCAGATAAAATACTGGAACAATACAGCATGGATAGCTGTTAATCCAGGATTATCCGGACAAAACCTTCAGTTTGTCAATGGTCTTCCTATTTGGTTTGACGCTCCAGTTACTGATGTTGATGGCAACGTTTATGATGTAGTAACTATTGGAACCCAAAGATGGATGAAACAAAATTTAAATGTTACCCATTATAGTAATGGCAACTCTATTTCAACTGCACCGGATCCATTATATTGGAGTTGGATGACAGTAGGAGCTTATTGTAATTATAATAATGATGTAAGTTATAGTCCAACATACGGAAAACTATATAATTATTATACAACTATTGATCCACGTAAACTATGTCCCACAAATTGGCATATACCATCAGTAACCGAATGGACAACATTAACTAATTATTTAGGTGGATCAAATTTAGCAGGTGGAAAGCTTAAAGAAATAGGTTTAGCACATTGGACAACACCAAATGTTGGAGCAACAAACATTAGCGGATTTACAGGACTTCCGGGAGGTTATCGCAGTACAAATAGTGGATATGGAAGTTTAGGTGGATATGGTATCTGGTGGTCAAATACAAGTACGGGTAATTCAACCGCATGGACATGGTCATTAGAATATTACAATACTACTGCAAATACAACTAGCTATTATGAATATACTCGCGGTTTTTCAGTGCGTTGTATAAAGGATTAATGAAATCTATTATTAAAAAATAAAAAAGCGTTAGCTTTCAACAGTTAAGTTCCTACGCTTTTTTTTATTCTAATAATTAATATCTTCGGGAGGAACAGGAGAAAATAAATAATAAAAGGAATGAAAAATTCAATTAAAACAGTTAGTTCAATAGCATTTATGCTATTAGTCTTTCAACTTATGATGCCAACATTAATGGCACAACCTATCCCAACAAGCAATGGACCTATTGGTTCGATTGTATCCGTAAGTGATAATGGGCAGATAAAATATTGGAACAATACAGCATGGATAGTTGTATTGCCTGGATTACCAGGTCAAAGCCTTCAATTTGTTAATGGTCTTCCTATTTGGTTTGACGCTCCAGTTACAGATGTTGATGGCAACGTTTATGATGTAGTAACTATTGGAACCCAAAGATGGATGAAACAAAATTTAAAAGTTACTCATTATCGAAATGGTGATGCTATACCAAATGTTTTGGATGGCTCATGGGCATCTCTTTCAACAGGTGCTTATGTTGATTACAGCAATGATCCGAGCAATAGTGCTATTTATGGCAGACTATACAATTATTATACAGTAGCTGATGCACGTAATCTATGTCCAAATAGTTGGCATGTTTCCACAACTGATGAGTGGACAACACTCACTGCTTATCTGGGAGGACAAGATATTGCAGGAAATAAATTAAAAGAAGTAGGAACAGCTCATTGGGGTGGTAATGCAGGAGCAACAAACGAAAGTAACTTTACTGCACTTCCGGGTGGTTTTAGTTTTTATAGTGGTGGATTTGGCTATTTAGGGCAATATGGCACATGGTGGAGTACACCGGAAACAAGTCCAACCACAGCTAACTACTGGTATATTGATGGTGTTCCAACATTTGCTTATGTTGCAAGTGATAGTAAGAACTATGGTTTTTCTGTGCGTTGTGTAAAAGATTAAAAATAGTGCATTTTATAAAGATAAACCCTGTTGCATAGTCAGGGTGTTTTAATTTTGTTTTATGTTATTGAAAGGTCAGGATTAATGCTGTGAAGTTTTAGTCCTGATTTTTTTTGAAAATAAATAGTTAAAATTTAGAATTGATTTGTAATTAAATTTTAGTAATTTTGTATTCTATATAAAAACATAAAAAGCGTTAATTGTTTTATAGTTATAGTCCCACGCTTTTTTATTTATTAAACATTAAATTAATTTCTTCAGAGGGGCAAGAAGAAAAATAAATTAATTATAATGAAAAAGAAATTAATATTTATCATTGCTGTATTAGTTACAGTATTCATGATTTCTTGTAAAAAAGATATACAAGAACAAAAGCCTGTTATAACAAATGGTATAAATAAGAGTGCAATGAGTGGCTTTGTCCAGAAAGGACCATTTCTTAACGGTACGTCGATTGCTATTTATGAGTTAGATGGGACCTACAATCTTACAGGTAAAAATTATATTACACAAATAATTGATAATACTGGCTTGTTTCAAATAAAAAACATTTCTCTAGTATCTCAATATGTTTTATTAAAAGCAGATGGTTATTATTTTAATGAGGTTATCGGCAATAATTCATCAGC
>JBAXLO010000331.1:0-3272 GCA_037134755.1 Bacteroidota bacterium
AAAAGCAAAACTTTTACGTATTATTTTTTTTAGACTTACACTTCCAAACATTTTTTATATATAAATTAAAACCACATTAAGCATTTACACTTTTATCGGAATTAATTTTAAAAATTGATAGATCTATTTTAAAGTTTTTACTGTGATAATTACAAAAATGTCTTTTAATAAATTTGATAAAAGACTCTTTATCTCAAAATAAAATATATTTTAATGATAAAGTATAACTGGGTTGGTTATGTACGAAGTTCAGGACTGCTCGAATAGATTGGTGTGAAAATACAGGCAAAAGCAACTTAATGTATACTTTACGAGCAAGCTTAATAAATATATTGATATGTTGTTTTTCACGCAACAAAAGTATTATTAATTTAATTGTAAAACAAGTTTATTATTAAAAATAATTACGAATTACGAATTACGAATTACGATAACTTAGAAAAATTACGAATTAAACCTACCTCCCGGCAGCCAGGCTTACCAAATAAAAGAAATATTAAATAAATATATACGTTTTATATTTTGGTATGATAAAAATGAGTAAGTTTGTGGAGTAAAATTTAAATAAAAAGGGTATGAAAAGAATATGTTTTGTTATAATTATATTATCAATAATTACTTTAGAAGTTTTTGCTCAAGTTGATTCTTCCAATTTATATATTAATGGACAGATTCTTATTAATTATAAACAACATAAAATAATCTTTCCTCATTGTAAAATTGAAATTAAACAACTGCATAAAATTGATACTACTGACTCATTAGGGAACTTTAAATTTAATAATTTAAAACAAGGTGTATATAAATTTACAATATACGGACAACCACAATTAATTGAAATAGCAAATATTCATTTAGATAGCTCTTCTTTAGAAAACATTGAAGTACTAATAAATGCAAATGATGATTGGGTAAGTAAAGAAATAGCTGCTATTGATATAAAAATTGGGAAACCTAAATTATTACTTGCTGGAGGAATAACGCCAATAATTTATAATAACCAACATAAATTTGAAAAGAAATATCATGTTAAATATTACGATTATGGTGATTTAATTAATGTACCTTTTGAGTCAATGGAAGAATATAATAATAAAATATTTGAATATTTAGATTCAAAATATGGGAAGAAGTGGAGGTTAGAGATAAGAAAAGATGTTATAGGCTTAAAAAAATAATTACTTTTGCATAACAGCAACTTACTGCAAGCGGAGTTTGAAAACAATAAAGGAAAGAAAACACAAAGGCAATAAAACAAAATAAAAAGGGATGAAAAAAATACTTATCATAATAATATTCTTTCTTGGTATTGGAATTACTTATGGTCAGTTAAATAATATAAAAGAGAATTGTAAATCTGAGTTTGATTTAAATTCAATAAGATACATATATACTTTTGTTGATTCAATGCCAGAATTTCCAGGTGGTATAGACTCATTGAATGAATTTATTAAAACTAATTTTAAGTGGCCTAAAGATGATGGATTAGATTTTAATGGTAGTGTGAACATTACTGTAGTAGTCGAAACTAATGGTAGTTTATCAAATAAGAAGATTTCAAGAGGAATATATGAACCAGCAGACAATGAAGCATTAAAATTAATTAATAAAATGCCAAGATGGAAACCTGGTAAATGTAACGGGATTTCAGTGCCTGTAAAATTGATTATCCCAATTAAATTTGTTATCTATTAATAAAACAAAATAAAAAGGGATGAAAAAAGGAATAATAATAATCTTTAGCTTTATTTGGTTAAGCGTGTTTTCACAGGGAAAAGAGAATCTTGAACCACCTAATAAAACAGATTGCTATATTATTAATGATACTTCCCATGTTATTAATGGTCGAATTTATATAATACTCCCCGATACAAGTAAACAAATATCTATTAACTATTGTCAAATTGATAGTATTAGAGTAACATTTGATGATAGTTGTATAATTGCACATTTTATAAAAAATGGGATACTAAATGGAAATTTATTAAAGAATATCGGGTTTCATTTAGTAAAATATGAAGACATTAAATATGAAACCTATATTCAAAAAATTAAAAATGAAACAGGTTCTCTTGAAACATGGAACGGTTATTACATTTTCTTTGGAATAGAAGAGTTAGATTATTTAAAAACTGATAAACAAAGAATTTTTAAATTAACTAGTTATGAAGGAGAAGGTGACGAATCGTCTATATTTTATTTAGAATTTGAAAATCTCTCAGCAACTAAAATAACTACTTTACATGATTTTATTAAAAATGCGAAAATAAGTTGTTTAAAAAGTTGGTATATGAAATTTTAAAACACAAAGTTGTGTAACTTCTAATTTAAATTTGATGTTAAAAAACAATAAAGAAAAGAAAACGCTACGGCAATAAAACAAAATAAAAAGGGATGAAAAAAGTAATAAAAATAATTCTTCTTGTTGCTTTAACAAGCATTTTATCTACTTCATGCAAAAGAAATATAAAAGAAGATAAACCAAAGTTTGTAATGGAATTACCAGATACTTCAAGAACTCATACACCTGATTTATGCTTTGAAAAAATAAAAAGATATACTGAAGAACTTAACCTTAATAAACTTTGGCTTGGAAATGATTCATTTGAATTGCGATTATGGGTTAAAGTAGAAGTATTGACTGGAGGACATGTTTATATAATTAAAAAAATAAATAATAAATGGGATTGTATTCATTATTTTTATATCGAAAGTCGTCGTGATTTTTCTAGCAGTAGTTATTTAGCGAATAGAACTATAGATACTTTTTGGGTAAAGAAATTACAACCTAAAACAAATTGGAATAATTTCTTCAAACAAATTGAAAAGGAAAACATATATAAACTTCCTTCACAGGATGATATTAAAGGATGGGAAAACATAGTTGAAGATGGTATAACTTATAAAGTAGAAATAGCAACTAAAAATAAATACAAATTTTATTATTATAATTGTCCTGATGTATATAAAAAGAAATTTATAGAATGTAATCAAATGACTAATATATTAGATGTTTTTGATAAAGAATTTGGTTTTGATTTTGTTATGTTTGGTAATTATAAATGTGCTAATGATTAGTTAGTTTAAACCAATTAAAGGAAAGAAAACGCTACGGCAATAAAACAAAATAAAAAAGGGATGAAAAGACCTCCCTAATCCCTCCAAAGGAGGGACTTTGTGTGGAGAAATAAAAAGTGTCACGGTAATAAAACAAAATAAATAAGGGATGAAAAAAGGCCGAGCAGCCAAGCTTACCAAATAAAAGAAATATT
>JBAXLO010000332.1:0-3248 GCA_037134755.1 Bacteroidota bacterium
AGTAAATTATTTGCAGTCTTGATTTTTTGATTCTTTTTTATCAAGAAAAAAGAATGTAAATAAAAAAATATAGAATAGGTTGCAGCTACGCAGCAAATAGCCGCATAGCGGCGAACAATTTGTAGAAAATTATAGAAGTAAGATTCTTGAGCAGCATTGCTTCGACCTATTAACAATAGAAAACTTTACATTTTACATTTTAATTCATCAATTTCCCATTTTTTGTTTTTCTTCTGACCTCAAAGAATTTACGCTACAAAACAAACTGAAAATATTGTGCGTTTGGTATTAGCTAGCAATCCATAGAGTTTCTAACAGTAAAAGTAATTATTATACTGGAATCTATCATAGAAACGGTTTGGGTTGCGAGATAATATTTTTAGTTTAGTTTTGAAGTAAATTATTTGCAGTCTTGATTTCCTGCCTGCCGGTAGGCTAGGTTTGATTCTTTTTTTCAAGAAAAAAGAATGTAAATAAAAAAATATAAAATAGGTCGCAGCTACGCAGCTTATACAAACACTCCGGTTAATAATTCTACAAATAGGTTGCAGCTACGCAGCAAATAGCCGCATAGCGGCGAACAATTTGTAGAAAATCATAAAAAAGAATTCTTAAGCAGCATCGCTGCGACCTATTATTAAAAGTCTCAACCGTCCCCTTTCTTCAATATTTTCACATTTCCCATTTTCATTTCTTTGCGTTCTTAGCGAATTCCTTTTCTTCACTTTGCGTGAAAAAAGAAAAAATAAATTAAGATAAACCCAAAGTCAATATCGTCCCCAATGTCCACCTGTATTTAATATTTTACATTTTACATTTTCAATCATAAGTTTTACATTATTAAAAGTCTCAAATTTCTCATTAGTCCCATTTCTCTTAAAGTCCTCTCCAACTAACATCCCGAGCAATTCGGGAAGGAGAAGATTTAGGTGAGGTAAAATATGATTTAGGTCAGATTAAATATGATTAAATCCAATATAAATATGACTCAATCCAACCAAAAAATGATTCATAAATTGCAAAAAATTATTAACACCCGATTTCAAATTATTGACACCTCCACAAAAATTATTGACTACCCTGCAAATATATTTATTTTTTTTTGAAAAAATATCGACACCTATGCCAAAAATATTGACACCTCAGCAAAAAATATCGACACCTCAACAGAAATTATTGACACCTCACATAAAAATATTGATCCCCCCACAAAAAATATTGACACCTTGAGCTAGGATATTGACCACTTTTTCATAAAAATGAGCATTAACAGTGGTTTTGAAAATCGTAGTGATATTTATACGCTAAATTTACTAAAAAGAATTCAACCAAAAAACAATGATATTAATTACTTCTTCCTAATAACCTAAAAGCCTAAAGAGCTAAAAAGTCCTTCTGTAAAGAACAAAGCTACTCCAATAATACTAACCACTGCACCGATAATTTCGCGCAAAGTAACTTTTTCTTTCTTAAATAAAATAGCAGGAGGAATAATCAAAACAGGAGTTATAGCCATTATAGTAGACGCAATTCCCGCATTCGTATGCTGCACAGCGTATAAAGAAAAGGAAACACCCAGAAATGGACCAAACACAGAGCCGATAGTAATACGTTTTATTGCTTTAGTATTCTTAAAAGCAGCACTAATATTTCCCCATTTCTTCCAAAGAGTAATTACAATTGCAAAACCGATAATGCCAGTAATAATTCTAATCTGAGTAGCAGCAAAAGCATTGTATTCACCCATCCCAACCTTACTAAAGACAAGTCCAACGGCTTGCCCAACGGCCCCTAAAAAGGCAAAGAAGATCCCTTTAACAGGATGATTAAACGATAAGTTTTTTTCGCCAGTCCTCTTTGTTAAAACTACAAGCGCGATACCACTTAAGGTTAATGTCATCCCTAGTATACTTGCTGAGCTTAGCGTTTCACCAAGCATAATCCAGCTTATTAAAGCAGTCATTGGTGGTACTAAAGTCATCATTAACATCGATATTCTTGAGCCAACAATAATAAATGATTCGAATAAGAATAAATCGCCCAATACAAAACCTATAAACCCGGAAATAGAAAGCCATAACCATGCATGAGGTGAGGCATCTGTAGGTAAAATATGTCCTCTGGTAATTAAAGTGAAAGTACTTAAGAAAACCAAGGCAAAGCAGAGTCGGATAATGTTTACAGCAATAGAACCCACTTTATTACTTGCCGATTCGAAGGCCAAGGCTGTAGCAGTCCAGCAGAATGCAGTAAAAAGGGCTGCAAATTCCCCAATATGGTTTGTAAACATCAATTATTTTATTAATTCTTTATGACGAAAACATTTTGTAAGATGATCGTTAACCATGCCGGCAGCCTGCATAAAAGCATAGCAGATAGTAGAGCCAACAAACTTAAAGCCTCTCTTCATTAAATCTTTGCTCATTGCATCCGATTCAGGAGATTTGGCAGGTATTTCTTTCAAATCAGTCCAATGATTCACTATTGTTTTATTATTTACAAATTGCCAGATGTATTTATCAAAGCTTCCAAACTCTTCCTGAACACTTATAAAAGCCTTAGCATTAATAACAGTAGCATTTATTTTAAGTCTATTCCTTATTATTCCTGCATCAAGCATCAAACTCTCAAGTTTAGAATTATCATAAGTTGCAATCTTCTTATAATCGAAATTATCTAAAGCTTTGCGGAAGTTTTCTCTCTTATTTAAGATTGTATTCCAGCTTAAACCCGCCTGAAAAGCATCCAATATTAAATATTCAAACAATTTGCCATCATCATGCAAAGGAACACCCCATTCATTATCATGATAAGCATTTAATAAATCTGTATCTCTAGTCCAGCCGCAACGTGTTTTCACTTTTATATAGATTTAATTTAGAATTTTTATAAAAGACTTTTCCCACACATTCGGGAAAAGCCTTATCGTAATTCGTAATTCGTAATTATCTTTTCTTCTGCCTTCCTAAAAGCCTAAAAACCTAAACAGCTAAAAGCCTTATAAATTTATTTCTTAATAGCCTTTAAAGCTTCTGTAGTTGCTTCCAACATAGGATCAATTGAAACATCTTTCTTAACTGCATTGTTCATCCAAACCATTGGAATTATTTTACCATAAGAATAGATCCTCTGTATTTCTGTTGCAAAGTTCTTCCCTGCAATTTGTTTCTCAATCTGGAAATCGATTAAATGACCAACAGGATAAGCTGACAAATACAAAGGAGAATCTATCATGTGAGAATAAATCG
>JBAXLO010000333.1:0-3199 GCA_037134755.1 Bacteroidota bacterium
AACAGCATTATTGCTATAACTAACTGTTATGCTATTTGTAGAACTTGTTCCTGTAGCTCCGGAAGGCAAAGTCCAAACATAAGAGGTCGCATTTGTTATTGCAGGTACTGTATATGTTAAAGAACTCTGTCCTACATAAACTGAAGTTGTTCCAGAAATAGTTCCGGCAGTTGCAGGTAAAGGATTTACAGTAATAGCTTTTAAAGAAGAAGTACCATCTCCACATGTATTATGACCTTTAACAGTAATGTTACCTGAAATTGCAGTATTACTATAATTAACTATAATATTATTTGTAGTATTTGTCCCTGTAGCACCTGTAGGTAAGGTCCAAATATAAGAAGTAGCATTTGTTATACCAGGAACTGTATCTATTAAAGAAATCTGCCCTTGACAAACTGTTGTAACTCCTGAAATAGTTCCTGCAGTTACAGGTAATGGACTTACAGATATTGCTAATGAAGATGAAATTCCATTTCCACATGAATTTATACCATATACAGTAATATTGCCTGAAACAGCAGTATTACCATAACTAACAGTAATACTATTTGTAGAACTTGTTCCTATAACACCTGTTGGTAAAGTCCAGATATAAGAGGTAGCATTTATAATAGAAGGTACTGTATAAGTAACTGAACTCTGTCCTTGACAAACTGTAGTTGTTCCTGAAATAGTTCCTGCGGTTGCAGGTAATGAACTTAATGTAATAGCTAATGAAGAAGGAACTCCATTACCACATGAATCTGTTCCATATACGGAAATATTACCCGAAATGGCATTATTACCATAATTAACAGTAATACTATTTGTAGAACTTGTTCCTGTTGCACCTGTTGGTAATGTCCATACATAAGATGTAGCATTAGCTATTACAGGTACTGTGTAAATCAAAGAACTTTGGCCTGAACAAACTGTAGTTGTTCCTGATATTGTTCCGGCTGTTGGAGGTAATTGATTTACTGTAATAGCTAATGAAGAAGAAACTCCATTACCACAAGAATTATGACCTTTTACTGTAATATTACCTGAAATTGCAGTATTACCATAACTAACTGTAATGCTATTTGTAGTACTTGTCCCTATAGCACCTGTAGGTAAGGTCCAAATATAAGAAGTTGCACTATCAATAGTAGGAATAGTGTAAGTTACCGAATTCTGACCCTGACAAACTGTAGTAGCGCCTGTAATAATTGAAGCGGCAGAAGGAGTTGTAATTATTGTAACACTTCCACTTCCACTTCCTGATGACCAACAAGCACCAAAGGTATTGTATGCTCTGATATAATAAGTGCCACTTGTGGCTGCTGTATAAGTAGTACCGGAACCCAAACTTTGGCTTGTACCTGTAGGTGAAGTTTGCCAATACCAGGTATCTCCTGTTACAGGTGCACCATTACGGGTTATTGTAACATTACCACATTGTGGCGAATTACTTGTAGGGTTAGCCGGTGTGGTCGGTGTCCAACTACTTGTAAGATTTATTGTTTGATAGGAAGTGTTATTGTTCTCGTTAGTTTCGGTAATAACTCTACCATTATCAACAAAAATAAACAAGTAATAAGTACCACTACATATAACTGTGGGGATGGTTAAAGTTTTATTTAATGACGAAGTAGTAGTACTTGCATTTAAAGATGCAATAGTATATACTCCTAAGTTTATTGCTTTAGTTGTATCTAAAGTTGTTGAGTTAGAAAGATAAAATCCAACATTGAAAGCTCCGGCAGCAGTTGTTCCAGTATTACTTGCAGCAAAATTTGCAGTAATATTACTACCGGCAGCAATTGTATTTGCAGATAAAGAGTAATTAACGGGGGCTAATTCTATACTACTTGTGGTTGAACTTAGCGTAATTGGGAAAGCAAGAATATTATCCATTTCGCTTGATTCTGTTACTAAACTAGTAGCGTCTGCAGCCGTCAGTATATATCTAGCTCCTATAGTATAAGTTGCAGGAATTGTTATATTAGTATTAAAAAGTTTTGGTTACTCCGGCAGCAACTCCACCGGTAACAGTAATATCAGTAAGCCACGTTTGAGAACCTGTGTATGTAGCTGCAGTGTTTATACTAATATTAATATAAAAACTTGTTGTTGTTGCAGTAGTGCCATTATTAGTAACATTAATGGTGATAGGGTAAGTGCTCCCCGGTTTCATTGTACTCGGTACAGTTCCGCTACTAATAATCAAATTAACAGCTGCTAAACATTTAAAAGATATTCCGAATATTATCAGAATAACTATAAGAAATTTTCTTTTCATAATTAATTATTAATTGAATCTCTAACTTTTCAAATATCCAGAATTCATTTATTTTTAATATATTTGTTATATCCATATAATCAGGGACATATTAAATAGATCTGTAATTTTATTCAATCTGAAATAATAATTATATCTATTAAAATAATCCATTAAATATAATCCAAATATTAAATGAAATAATTTGCAAATATAATACATAAATTATCTAAAATCAAAAAAAAAGATAATATTTTTGGCAAAAAAACACTTTTAAGACTAGCCAAATCTAATATTATTTAAAAAAAGTCTGACATTTTGTCATGCTTAAGCTAAATAGTGCTGAAAACAAGCACTAAGTTTCAAAATTTAGCCTCTTGGAGACGTCTCTAAGTCATTCGTCAACGTCGCTAAATGCATTTTTGCACCTTTTTAGGCAATATTCTCTCAAATTTAGTCAATCGGAAGAGTTGCAACCCTGACAAAATGTCAGTAAAGGACCCAAAAACACACCAAATATGCCTTTAGAGACGTCTCCAAGAGGCTAAGCGATAGAGAATATTTAGAAAACGACGTCTCCAAGTGACTTAGCGACGTAATTTATTCATTCGTCAACGTCTCCGATTCACTTTGCGACGTCTCCAATTGACTTCGCGACGTCTCCAAATGACTTGGCGACGTCGCTGATTTGCTTTGACACATGGAATATTTTTAAAGAAATAGAAAAGATTTATTCAAAAATAATAATACCTGATCCTGAATCATTTTTCAGGATCAGGTATAAATTTAAAAAAAGCTTAAATCAAGATTAAATTCTTGACTTAAGCTATTTTTTGTTTCTTAAATTATATTATAGGATTATTTTTAGCTAATTTCTCACGTTTGCCTCTTAGGGCAATATTCACCATCTCTTTTCTTTTCTGATGAATAATTACTGACAAAGCGTCATCATTA
>JBAXLO010000334.1:0-3149 GCA_037134755.1 Bacteroidota bacterium
GTTTTTTTAAATCACCAAATTAACAAATCACCAAATCACCAAATAAATTGTCCCACGATAAAAGTCTTTGCACCCTTTGCGAAAATCTTTGCGTCACTTTGCGTGAAATTTTACTTTTTTAACCCTTAAGGATGGTTTATTTCACAACAACAATCCATTATCCCAACATTCCCAATTGTTCCACGATTTGTTTACTTAATTATAAATAAGCAAAAAGGTTTTTTTAAATCACCAAATTAACAAATCACCAAATCACCAAATAAATTGTCCCAATTGTCCAAGCATTTCTGTTATAGCCTTTTGCTTTCTAAGTGAAACTGTATCTTTTTTTTAAAAAATAATAGTAATTTGTAAATAATTTTAGGCACTTAAAACTTCAAACTTTAGGCACTTTTTCGTAATTCGTAATTCGTAATTCGTAATTTTTTATAATTCCTAAAAAACACCCCTCTCTAAGTATTTAAAAAATAGTCACAACCGAAATCTGAACCAAAAAAATAGACTTCCGACAGCAAAAAATAGACTTCCGACACAAAAAAATAGACTTCTGATTGAAAAAAATAGACTTCCTTCCAAGAAAAATGAACTTCTGAACCAAAAAAATAAACATCTGATTTCAAAGAATTAACTTCCCATTAAGCAAAATGACTTCCCACCTAAAAAAATAGACTTCCGATTATAAAAAATAAACTTCCCACACAAAAAAATGCTCTTCCTACACCAAAAAATACACTCCATTTTCAGTACTCATTTTTAACCCATAAAGCGATTTTTTCCTAAAATAAAATTCAAAATTCAAAAAAAACAATCAAATGATTATTTTAATCGTACATTAATTTTATTGATTAGATAATTGAAGGTAGGTTGTTTTTCGTAAATCGTAATTGATTTATAAACTTTAAGTATTTTAAGTATTTTAGGCACTTTAAGTACTTCTTTTAAGTTTATAATTAAATCAAAATTGATTAATGAAATAATTATTATTTTTACCAAAGTCATCCATTTTTTATTACTTTTGTATTCTTATTAATAAATTAAAATTTCAGATAATGAAAAGAATAATATTTTATTTATTGGCAATTGTATTGTTATCATGTCATTCAAAAGTAAAAGATAACAACCCTAAAACAACCAAAGCTGAACAAAAAGATCCAAATAATAAATGTAGAGTTCCTGCGGGCGATATATGTAGCAGATGCTTTACCGATACTGTTATAATTTGGGTACATCCAACAGATAAGGAAGATGATTCCTTACATAAAGCAATGGGAAACGAATATTACGATTCAATGGAACAAGATGCAGGCATGTATAATACGGATGCACAAAGCTTTTTGGTTGATAAACCCATTACTGAGTATTATATGATTTCTGATTCAGCTAAAACATATAGTTTTAAAACCAAGAAAGGTCTAGTAGTTATTAATAAAGATAAGTATGTTAGCGAATGGGTGTGCCCTTGGCTTATAATATTGTTTAATGGTAAAGATGAGCCCGTTGTAACTGCTCCTGTTAATCTTGAAGAAACTTTTAATAACTATTTTAAATAACTGAAATAGTTTAGTTAAGCAAAGTTCACATAAAGATTCAACTAAAAACGTCTGTAAACAATGTGTCTTCTAACTTGCACAAACCGATGACGATAAACAGGATAAACCGGATAGTTATAAAAAACTATTGGTCTCCTTGGCACTATAACATATACTCTTGGATGTATCCTGCATCTAAAATGAGGGTATCTATTGATTTCAGCTTTTGTTGTTAAGCCTATTGCTATTAATATTATGGCAATTAAGATTGACTTTTTCATAGTATATTATTTTTAATTGTTGTTTTAATAAATTCAAAAAGCATGCCAAAGTAATTATTAGATTCAAAAAAAATGTTATCGTTTAAAAATAAAGTTTTATTTTCGCTGTTATAGATACAAGTTGTTAAAAAATACCTAAGTTTGCACTTTATTTAATCAATGCTATGAAAGTATTTAAATTCGGGGGAGCTTCTGTTAATAGTGCCGATGCTGTTAAAAATGTTGTGGCTATTGTCAACAACTATATTGATGACAATCTGCTTATCGTAATCTCGGCTATGGGCAAGACTACCAACGCTCTCGAACAGCTTATTGATGCTTATTTTAATAATAATGATTATAGTTTTATTTATAATAATATTAAAGATTATCATCATAATATTATTAAAGAGCTGTTTGCCGAAGACAAAAGTTTTATTTTAAATGATATAAATACACTCTTTAATAGTTTAGATACCAAACTTACCCTGAAACCTACAACCAATTATGATTATGAATACGATCAGATAGTTGTGTATGGGGAGTTATTATCAACTAAAATTATTCATCAATACCTAAAAACTACAGGTGTGTGGAATATTTGGTTTGATGCTCGTAAAGTAATTATAACTGATAACACCTTTAAGGAAGCAAAAGTTAACTGGGAATTGACAAGCGATGAAATTGATTTTTCTATCGCCTCAAAATATAAAGATAATGAAAAAAGAATAATTATTACCCAAGGTTTTATTGGTGGCACACTAAACGGAATTTCAACTACACTAGGCAGGGAAGGTAGTGATTATACTGCTTCTATATTTGCTTATTGTTTAAATGCCGAAGAGGTAATTATTTGGAAAGATGTTCCCGGAGTTTTAAATGCCGACCCTAAATACTTTGAAGATACGCACAAATTAGATAGCATTTCGTATCGCGAAGCAATAGAATTGGCTTATTATGGCGCAAGTATTATTCATCCTAAAACAATAAAACCTTTACAGAATAAAAATATCCCGCTAAGGGTAAAATCTTTTATCAACCCTGATGAATCGGGAACAATTATATCAGATATTGATCATGCTGATGGTTTGATGCCTTCATTTATCTTTAAAAAGAAGCAAACTTTAGTTTCGATTTCTCCCCGCGACTTTTCTTTTATTGCCGAAGATAATTTATCAGATATCTTTAGGATAATTGCTCTATCAGGTATTAAAATTAACCTTATGCAGAACTCTGCTATAAGTTTTTCTATTTGTATTGATGAGAATAAAAAGAGACTTGATAGATTAATTGAAAGCCTTAAAAAAGAATATCAAGTTAAATACAATCAAGACCTAGAGTTAATAACTATACGTCATTA
>JBAXLO010000335.1:0-3134 GCA_037134755.1 Bacteroidota bacterium
GAATATTGGTTCGAACAAAAGGGCGATCATAAGTATCGTATGGCGCTTTATTTCCATGATGGTAACTGGCGTATGCGTTACCGCGATGGTATTGCTTTTAATTATCCTTTGACTACTTTTGTTGCTAATGAAAGAAGCATTGCAACAAAAGCAACTGAAGAAAATAAGAGCTTTGTTACTGCCACTCCTTCTAACATTATTATCACCTCGACCAAACAAAGTGAAGATAGTAAAGGAACTATCATACGCTTTTATGAAGCTGAAGGGAAGAAATGCAATGCTCATTTTAATTTGCTTAAGCCAATTAAGGAAGCTTTTAAAACTAACCTTATAGAATACGATCCTATAGCTTTGCCTTTAGAAACTGACGGTTCATTAAGCATTCCTGTTAAGCCATGGGAAATTGTAACTATAATGGTTAAGAATTAAGTTTGATTAATGTAGACTTTAATAAAATGTGTTTTTCATTATTTGGATGGTGAAATTATCCAATAAAACCTTAGCCCAAATCCCACTGCTTTTAACTGCTTTGCAGTAATAACAGCTATTTTGTTACTACCTGAGAACTCAGGCAACAACAAAGCAAGTGATTGGTGGCTTACCTGAAAGTTTGGGATACTATAAACCTGATTTTGATATAAGAAAATGGGGGAAAACGTAAATTTGACATGAATCCTTTTTTGAATAAAGGAATATTTAAAGAACTTAAGGATGTGACTAAATTCAATTCTGTAAAAGTAAGTTTCGATATAATTCAATGGGATAATGAAGCTGATTTAGACCCTGAAATCTTATATCAACATAGTATTGAAATTCTAGAATAATGTATTTAGGCTTTTCTCCCGCTAGCATCCAGAATAATTTGGAAAGAAGAAAAGAGAGTGAATTGGCTTCCTCCTACAATTGTATTTAATTTATTATTTGGAATTTTACGCATTTTGCGATACTAAGATACTAATTATGCTTATAATTACACTTTATTATTTTCAATAATATTACTGATTAAAACACACTGTAGAATTTTTATCTTCGGTTGCTGAGCGAAGTGGTACCATGAGCGAAGTCGAAGGGTCGAAGTATTACTTCGTTACTTTTCCCTTTTTACTTTTTACTTTTACCTTTTTACTTTTACCTTTTTACTTATTTCCCCTAGTCTCTCAATCTCTCCATTGCTTGCTTACGATAACATCAGCCACCTCTTCATAAATTAATTTTGCATTCTTTGCTGAAATATTACTTTGTTTAGCCACGTCAAAAATATCTTTTACTAAAGGATTCCCTTGTCCAGCAATGGTTGTAGAATGCTGTCCATTAAAGCCTGAACTTGGTAAAATATCATAAACCGGAGAACATTGCCATTTATTTTTTTTATATATGAATGAGAAATTTTTAGCATGATCATCTTTGTTTTCAATCAAAAAATTAAAGACCATTAATCTAAACATTTTTTCTGCCTCCACAACATTTCTTGTCAATACCCAAGTGGCTTTTATTAACTCAATATAATCAAGTGCAGGTAATCTAATATCGGCATAAATTAAAGCAGCTGCCGAATGAATATGTATTCTATTATCACCATCTCTATCAAATCTTTTAACACCAAAATACTTTTCTTCAAATAAAAATGTTTCAGGCATATCTAGGCCTGCTTTCTTTGCTAATAATGAGTATTTATATTCTATTTCACCAATATTTTTTGAATCATTTGAAGATGGAAATTTTACAAGCCAATGTTCATTATTATACTTTAGCATCACTTTTGGACGAGCACCTGCTGAAGAAGCAGCTTGTTGGTTTATTAATTCCAACGCATCTGATTCTACCTCTTCATTTAATATCTTATCAACTTCACTAGCCAAAAAATTAAGATCTGAACTTGGTAATAAATGTGATAATTCTTGTTCAGGTTCATAACATAATGCACCCATTCCATTATTCCCAACCAGACTTAATCGGGTTAATATATTAAGTGTATTCGGATTGATTTGATATTTCTTAAGTACTCTGTCGAGTAATAAATTACCCCAGCCATCAGGTAAACTATCTGCAAAAATACCAAAATTTCCTTGAAATGGTTTTCTTTTGGCAGTAAATATTCCATTTTGTAAAGGTAAATAAAAAGGAGATATTGAATATCCATTTGTCAGCCAGTCGAAATCATATTCAAATACAGCTAAACCTTCAGGTGATATTGCCAATCTTCCAACTTTATCATTATGAATTCTAACCGAAATTACTTCTATTGTTTTATTCATGTTTAGTTCTGGCTCTCTTTTTTATGATTTTCTTTTTTGCTTTCAGTACTTCATCAATAGTATTAAATGAATTTAATTTTACAAATAGTTCTTTAAACTCAGCAGTTGCATTCAGTACAACAGCTAAATTTAATAAGTTTTTTAAAGAAATCTCTCCAGTATGCTCAAATCGTTTTAAGGAACCTAAGCTAACACTTGATTGTTGAGCCAAGGTTGATTGTGTAAGATTCATCGACAAACGTAATTGTTTTGCACGAAATGCAATTTTTCTTGCTATCGCATCGGGATTAAAATCATCCAGAAATTCCAATTTATCAGTTAACATTTTAGCTGTTGTGTTTAATAATTATACTTAATGTCTATTATTTTAGCCATTATAATATGCAAAGATACAAAAAAAGGAATAATAAACCAAATTATTTTTCCTTTATCACTTTCACCTCACCCCAGCCACAGGTTTACCTATCGTTAGATAGTCAAGCAGGTCTACCCCACCTAACCTCCCCTGAAATGGGAGGAATCTGATTTTTCGATATAACTAAATTTAATTCTTTACTTGGGTTGTTTAGCGTCGTAGATGCGTTACTTTTCTGATTTTTTTACATTTTTTCGTAATTTGAAATTCGTAATTCGTAATTGACTTAAGCTTTTCCACTGATAACTCTGATTAAACACACTGAAATTCTCTGATATATTTTTTACTTTTTACTTTTACCTTCTTACTTTTTCCATTTTTTCGCCCCTTCTCTTAGTCACTTAGTCACCCCATCGCTCCTTCTCCCCACCTCTTAGTCTCTCTGTCTCCTTTTCACCCCAATTATTAATCTGATTAAACACACTGAAATTCTCTGATATATTTTTTACTTTTTACTTTTACCT
>JBAXLO010000336.1:0-3129 GCA_037134755.1 Bacteroidota bacterium
ATAACAAAGCTACCATAAATACTTCCGCTTTCGCGAATGGTGTTTATATCTTAAAAATATATTCAGATAAAGAAACCGTGGTAAGGAAAATTGTAAAAGAATAAGAACCAATTACGAATTAGGAATTAGGAATTACGTTTTGTTAATGCCTAAATGCCGAGCCAAAGAATAAAGATACTGAAGTAAGGAAAACAGCAAAACACATTAAATAAGCACAGCTCTGGGTATTTAAATATATTAGGGGCTGTGCTATTTTATTATTAAGAGTTTAGGTATGATAATTGAAAATTATTTTGTTTTTTATAAAATATTACAAATAAAATACGTAATATTGTAACTTTATTTAGAGAATAGCTTACTAATATTGCAAACTGAAATTACAATACTATTTTAATATACATACTATGACTATAAACGAGAGTAAAAGGAACGAAACCGCTGATCTTTTAAAAGGATTGGCCGTTCTTTTTATGATACAGGTTCATATTATGGAACAGTTTACAAGTCATGAGGTTTACAATAGTATAATAGGTAAGTTATCTTTGTTTGTTGGAGGGCCGCCATGTGCGCCAGTTTTTTTGGCTGCGATGGGGTATTTTCTGCTGTCAAAGCCCAAGCCTTTGTGGTATTATCTTAAAAGAGGGTGGATCTTGTTTGCCGGAGGCATCCTTTTAAATATTTTGCGCACCATGCATTTATTTATTTATATATTAGGCGATAAAGTTGTGTATAATCCTGCATTCTTTATTTTTGGTGTAGATATTTTATCTTTGGCAGGGCTTAGTATAATAATAATAGGTGTCGTGCAATTAGTATTTAAGAAGAATTACATTGCCTACCTTATTTCAGCTATAATTATCACGCTTATAACTCCTATTTTACCAATGTTTGGTTCCGATAATTCGGTTTTGCAATATATAAATGCCTTTTTATGGGGCAATTACCAATGGTCTTATTTTTCGTTGTTTCCTTGGTTTGCGTATGTGTTTATAGGTGCTGCCTATTATTTGTTTACTAATAAGTATCCCACTTTAGTTGATTTTAATAATCGTAAGTTATATTTGTTTTTAATCCCTGTACTTATCATAATATTAGCTACTTTTAATTATGGTATCAATACTTCATACGATCTTTTTGGTAATCTGGGTTATTATAACCATGGTATTAAGTTTTTTGTTTGGGTAGTTCTGTTTCTGTTTGTTTATATTGTTTTTATTAAGTTTGTTGATAAATATTTGGGTAATAATTTTATTTTTAAATTTATTAAATGGACCGGAAAGAATGTTACAGCTATCTATGTTATCCAGTGGATAATTATAGGGAATATTGCCACAGTTCTTTACCAAACTCAAAATATCTACCAGAATATTGCCTGGTTTATAGCAATCACCACCATTACTAGTTTAATAGTACTTACTTGGGTAAAGATAAATGCTCATATTAAACTAAAAGATGAGGATATAATTTAAATTAAGATAAAACAGGATTTAGCCTCTTCTCTAGACTATAATTCATAAACTTTACAAAAGAATAATTTAAAACCTTCTTTAAAAAGAGATTTATTAGTATTTTTGCATTTTATTTCTAATAATAATTATAAGTGAAAGAAAAAATCTCACAGTTAATGCACGAAATTGATTCATTTATTCCTGAACAAAAGGAACATTTAGAACAATTCCGTATTAAATATCTTGGTAAGAAAGGTATTATTCAGGATTTATTTGCTGATTTCAAGAACGTAGTACCCGAAATCCGTAAGGAAATGGGTGTTCTGCTTAATGATTTAAAACAAAAAGCACAGCAAAAGATTGATGAACATAAGGTTTCTTTTGATAGTACTGATGTTGCTAATAAAGATACTGACCTTACCCTCCCTGCCGAATTTAATGAGTTAGGTAGTCGCCATCCGTTATCTCTTATGAGAAATGAAATTATAAGTATCTTTTCGAGGATAGGATATATCGTAAATGAAGGTCCGGAGATAGAGGACGATTGGCATAACTTTACGGCACTTAACTTTCCACCCGAACATCCTGCACGCGACATGCAGGATACTTTCTTTATAGAAAAGAATAAGGAGCAGGGAGATATAGCCCTTCGTACACATACTTCATCGGTGCAGGTGAGGATTATGGAGAATAACAAACCTCCTATCCGTGCTATCTTTCCTGGCAGGGTATTTCGCAATGAAGCTATATCTGCAAGAGCTCATTGCATCTTCCATCAGGTGGAAGGGCTTTATATTGATAAGAATGTATCCTTCGCTGATCTAAAACAAACCTTATTATACTTTGCCAAAGAGATGTTTGGCGAAAGTACTCAAATACGTTTGCGTCCTTCTTATTTCCCATTTACCGAACCATCGGCTGAGATGGATATTTCGTGTAGCATATGTGGAGGCAAAGGATGTAATATCTGCAAACATACCGGTTGGGTTGAGATACTTGGCTGTGGCATGGTCGATCCAAATGTATTAACTAACTGTGGAATCGACAGCACACAATATTCCGGCTTTGCATTCGGTATGGGTATCGAGCGTATTACGATGCTTAGATATGGCATAAAAGATTTAAGACTGTATTTCGAAAACGATCTTAGGTTTCTAAAGCAGTTTGAAGGCGCTATATAAAATGTATAACAAACTCACTAATATTATAAAAGCCCAGCACATTCCAAAAAGGATGCTGGGCTTTTGCATTTAAAGTCAAATGCATTTACATTTAAGACTATTTCTAAGCCATTATCTTAATCATTTACAAGATATTATTCAATAATAAAATTCTTTTTTGGCAGAAAATTTCATCCAAAAACCAGCCTAAGCCTATTCTAGGTCAGGCTAAGCTTAGGCTGAGTCAGGTTAAGACTAATCTGTATCAGGCTAAGCTTAATCTGTACCAGGCTAAGACTAATCTGTACCAGGCTAAGCTTAATCTGTATCAGGATAAGCTTAGGTTGAAAAAATCAAAGATTATTTAGACTAATAAACTCATTACATATTAATATATAGCTTTTTAATAACAATTATTAAAATTAAATAGTTTTAAATTGCCAAGTTGTGCAACTCTGTTTTTATATAGATTAAAAACAATATACCTTATTAAAAAACAAAAACAATTCATTTTTTTCACC
>JBAXLO010000337.1:0-3122 GCA_037134755.1 Bacteroidota bacterium
CCGAATTCGGAGCCATTTTCTCAACCATGGGAATTGCATCTCTGTTCATGCCTGCGATTGCCGGAATTATTGCAGACCGCTGGATCAATGCCGAAAAGCTTTACGGCATTTTTCACATCTGTGGCGGAATAGTTCTATTAACGGTTCCAATGATTAATGATCCGTCAACCATGTTCTGGGTCATGCTTTTAAATATGATGTTTTACATGCCAACCATCGCTTTATCAATCACCATTGCTTATTCGGCGCTAAAAAATAAAGGAATCAATATTATTACAGAATATCCTCCAATCCGTGTTTGGGGAACCGTCGGGTTCATTGTAGCATTATGGATCGTAAGCCTCTCTGGATTTGAAACTTCCGCCATGCAGTTTTATGTAGCTGCAGCAGCGTCATTCTTCCTTGGAATTTACGCATTCTCTTTACCCCAATGTCCTCCATTGGATAAAGGACAAAAGAAATCTCTCGCTGATTCTTTGGGCTTGAAAGCATTTAAGCTTTTTAAAAATGCAAAAATGGCCGTATTTTTCATCTTTGCAATGCTTTTGGGTGCGGCTCTGCAACTCACAAATGCATATGGCGACACATTTCTGCACGACTTCGCCAAAGTACCTGAATTCAAAGACCTGCTCGCTGTTAAATTTCCGGCTATCATCATGTCAATTTCTCAGATTTCAGAAACCTTGTTCATTCTGACCATTCCGTTTTTCCTGCGGCGGTTCGGCATCAAGAATGTGATGCTATTCAGCATGGTGGCCTGGGTTCTTCGTTTTGGCCTGTTTGCCTACGGAAATCCGTCTGATGGTTTATGGATGATCATACTTTCGTGCGTCATTTATGGGATGGCTTTCGACTTTTTCAACATTTCAGGTTCTTTATTTGTTGAAACCTCTAAATTTAAAGGTTATACAGGAAATAATCTTCCTTATTTTGGTTATGTTTTCTTGCAAAGTGCTTCAGCAGTAGTAACTATTAATTGGTCTAATTTAGAAACTCTAGGTGGCGTTCGACGTCAAATGGGTACTACAGGTTGGTATTTGATTGATTTTACTAATACACAAATCAGTAATCCCAATATTTTATCTATTCAAAGTACTGTTCCCATTACTGTTTCTATGGTTGAGCAAGGTGGAGGTTTTTGTATGGCTGCTTTTTTTACCAATTTTACGTCTTTACCGACTGCGCCAAATATTACTTTTAATTCTTCAGGATTATGTTCTAATGCAAGCGCAAATTTAGTTGCTCCTACTGGGTATTCATCCTATCAATGGTATTTTAATGGTGTTGCTATTTCTGGAGCTTCAACTAATACCTACATGGCTACTAGTTCGGGTAATTATTCTTATGCATCGATGATGCCCTGTGGTTTAGTGGCTCAATCTGCACCAATGAATATTACAATAAAGAAAAAGGATTGGAATGGTTCTGTTAGTACAGACTGGAATAATGTTAATAATTGGTCTCCTGCCATATTACCTAGCAGCACAGATATTGTAACAATACCTTCAAATTCATATAATAATTATCCAATAATTTCGGGAGATAGTTATACAGGTTGGGCATGTAATGTTACTGTTAAAAATGGTGCTACATTAACAGTTAAATCAAATAATACTATTACAGTTACTAATTGGGTAAATGTAGAAACAGGAGGAAATTTTATTGTTGAGAATAATGGTAGTTTGGTTCAAATTAACGATGTTGCCAATACAGGAAATATAACTTACAAAAGAGATTCTAAAGTTCGTTCGTTTGATTATGTTTATTATTCATCTCCAGTGGTAAATTTTAATATTAATAATTTGTCGACTACAATAACAACAGGTCCTAAATATGTTTGGAATCCAACTATATCAAATTCAAATAATGGATTAGGCAATTGGGTAAATTTATCTAGTAGCATAATGAATATTGGTCAGGGATACATTGTAAGAGGACCAAGTAGTTTTGGAAATACTACTGCATCTACATTTACATCTACCTTTATTGGAGTTCCTAATAATGGTACAATAACTGTTCCAGTGAGTAGAGGTAGTTATACTGGATTGCCTTATAATGGGACTAATGGGACTGAAATTAATAATTTGAGTGATAACTTTAATTTAGTAGGAAATCCTTACCCATCATCAATACGAGCGAGTCAGTTTTTACTTAATAATAATAATGTTATTTTAGGAAATGTTAGTTTATGGACGCACCAGATGTTGCCATCTAATTTAGTTACAAATCCTTTTTATCAAAGTTTTGGATATAATTATACACCAAATGACTACTACACATTTAATTTTACAGGAACATCTTGTTGTCCAGCTGCAAGTTCTGATTTATTTATAGGTGCGGGTCAAGGTTTTTTCATAAGAATGGCAGATGGTCCAGCAGCTAGTTCAAATATTACTTTCAATAATGGATTAAGAAACAATAGTTATACTAATAGCACTTTTTTTAAAACCAATTCAAATTATAGTAATAATTCGGCAATAGATGTAAATAATATAGAACGTCACAGATTTTGGTTAGATATTGTAGATACTGCACATCAAGTTAATAATAGGACTTTAATTGGATATATTGATGGAGCATCTATGGATGTTGATAATTTCTTTGATTCTGAAACTACAGCAATGACTCCAATAGGAATTTATTCTTTAGTAAACGATAGAAAGTTTAATATACAAGGAAGAGCACTTCCTTTTGATAATTATGATTTAGTTCCACTGGGAATTAATTTAACAACTACAGGAAATTTTAGTATTGCTATTGCAGCAGTTGATGGACTATTTGAAAATCATATTATTTATTTAATTGATAGTCAGTTAAATATTATTCATAATTTAAAAGAAACTCCTTACAACTTTACGTCAAGGAATGGAATGTATAACAATCGATTTAAAATTGTATATAGAAATGATTATTTGTCAAATTCTGAATTAGATTTTAATAATGAAGTTCAAGTAATTGAGAATAGTTCTGTAATGATAAAATCAACAACAAAAAAAATAAAGTCAGTGAATGTGTATGATGTTGTTGGTAGAAAAATTGCAAATTATAATTCAGTTGATGCTAATGAGATTAGTTTAAAAGAAATCAAAAAGAACGATGAAGTTTTGCTTCTACAAATTACT
>JBAXLO010000338.1:0-3106 GCA_037134755.1 Bacteroidota bacterium
TATTAAAAGCAGATGGTTATTATTTTAATGAGGTTATCGGCAATAATTCATCAGCTCCTATTACACTTTATGATTTGACAGATATATCGAATAAAACATCAGTAAATATAAATATACTTACTAATCTTGAAAAGAGCAGAATAGAATATTTAATTTCAAATGGCTTATCTTTCACTGTTGCTAAAAAACAAGCTGAATTAGAAGTTCTTAAAGTATTTTCTATTTCAAAACCTGATATTACCGATTCTGACTCTTTAAATATTTCACTGGATGGGGATAATAATGCAATACTTCTTGCTATCTCTATAATTACACAGGGATATAGAACCGAATCAGGGCTTAGTGATTTACTTGCTAATATAAGTACGGATATAAGAACAGATGGAATATTGAATAGTTCTACACTAGGTTCTTCTTTAATTAATGATGCTAAATTATTTGATTTAACTAAAATAAGAAATAATATTGAAAAACGTTATACTGATTTAGGTATGACTGTCACTATACCTAATTTTGAGAAATACATTAAGCTATTTTTAGATAGCACATCTTACGTTTTTACAAACAATATTGTTTATCCTGAATTTAGCAATTATGGCGAAAACATTCTATTTGGAAACAAAACAACATTTAGTTCAAGTTCGGCACTAAGCATGGCTGCTAATCTGCCTTTTGGTACTGCTTTGAAAATAATAATTAAAATTAGCGATAATAATCATATTTGGGGTATTCAGGCAGCTCCAAATGGACCAATTAATTGGTCAATGTCTACATTTAACAATTCAATGACCCAAACATTTACTGCAATTAATTCAGGTACAAATAGTGATTTGATAATATCTTTTTCTCCCGGAGTTTATACTGTAGAATACTATGAGAATAATTCAACAACTCCAACAAGAACAAAAGATATCACAATAAATTAGATTCTATATAATATAATAAAGCTACAAAAGCCTCCATCATTAGATTGGTGGAGGCTTTTGTATTAGATTTTATTTAATAAAAATAATTTTAAAGATTCTTAGTATTATTTCATCATAAATTAGTAATTTTGGACTTTATAAAAATAGAAATTCAAAACATATAAATAATAATTAAAATGGCTGAAAGAATTAAAGATACAGTTGCACCGGGTGTTGTTACCGGCAAAGATTTGCAAGAGATTTTTAGAATTGCTAAACAAAACAACTTTGCCATACCTGCAGTTAATGTTGTTGGCACCAACTCGGTAAATGCTGTGATGGAAGCTGCTAAAGCGGTTAACTCACCTGTGATGATACAGTTTTCTAACGGTGGTGGAGTATTTTATGCAGGCAAAGCATTAAATAATGTTGAAGAAAAGATAGCTATAGCCGGAACCGTTTCGGGTGCAATGCATGTTCACCAAATGGCCGAATATTATGGTATACCGGTAGTATTGCATACCGATCATGCTGCTAAAAAATTATTGCCTTGGATAGATGGCTTACTTGATGCAGGCGAAAAGTTCTATGCAACTAATGGCAAACCATTGTTTAGCTCGCATATGTTGGATTTATCAGAGCAACCATTGCAGGAAAACATAGAGATTTGCAAAAGATATCTTACACGTATGAGTAAAATGGGCATGACATTAGAAATAGAATTAGGTATAACCGGTGGCGAAGAAGATGGTGTTGACAATTCAAGTGTTGAGAATTCACTTCTTTATACTCAGCCAGAAGATGTAGCTTATGCTTACGAAGAATTATCAAAGATCAGTAAGAATTTTACAATTGCAGCTTCTTTTGGTAATGTTCATGGTGTGTACAAACCGGGTAATGTTAAATTAGAACCAATTATTTTACACAATTCACAAGTGTATATCCAAAAGAAATATAATACCGAAGAAAATCCGGTTAACTTTGTATTTCATGGTGGATCAGGTTCCGAACCTCAACAAATAAAAGAAGCAATTGGTTATGGTGTGATAAAAATGAATATCGATACCGATACGCAATGGGCTTACTGGGAAGGAATAAAGAATTATTATAAAAAGAATGAAGGTTATTTACAGGCTCAGATTGGTAATCCTGATGGAGATGACAAGCCTAACAAAAAGTATTACGACCCACGTGTATGGTTAAGAGAAGGCGAAAAAACCGTAGTTGAAAGACTTAAGGTTGCTTTCAGCGATCTAAACTGTATAGATAGATATTAAAATCAATTACTACAGGGTGTTTATATATTTTAAAAAGCTCGCATTAATGCGGGCTTTTTTAATATAAAAAAACTAACAGTATCTGTCAACTTTTTTTAGGACGAGACAAAAGGCTTTTAGCTATTTAGGCATTTAGGAATACAAATTGTCCTGTAAGGACATAATATCGGTAGTAATAGAATACCTATATAATTAGAAGTCCCGGAGGACGATATATCTTTTATTTAACTAGAAGCATTTGTATTTCTTCTTTTAATTTGGGGATATGATTTATGACAATACTCCATATCAACTCGTCTGATATTTTATCATAACCATGAGCTATACGATTGCGTGTACCGATAATCTTATAAGCATTTTCTATTTCAAAATCTGGATCCTTTTTAATAATCCTGTTAATTGCTTCTCCAATTATCTCTATATCTCTTTCTACAGCACGTTTGGTCTTTATATCTTTTGAATATTCTTCAAATAGTTTTGGTTTGCTTTCAAAGTAACTTTCTATTTCAGTTATCGATTGTAAAATATCATACAGCCAAGTTTTAATTTCGTTATCCATATATAATTTGTTTTGAAGTGTCGATAGATTGGCGCAAGTAAGGGTTTTTTATAGCTTTGTCTTCAAGAAGGTCTACTTCTCTGTTAAATAGTTTTTCTAACGAGAACTTTAAATCAAAATAATTATCTGCATAATCATACAAATCTAAAGCTTTAAAATCTACAATAAAATCTATATCACTATTGTTTTGAAATCTATCTGTCAAAATAGAACCAAATACAAACAACTTTGCTACTTTATATTTTTGACATAAAGCATTTATTGTATCAATATTTTTTTCAACCAAATTCATAATACAAAAGTAAACATAATTTAGATAACAACAATAATTTAATTTTGATTTATATGTACCCGGCAATCCTGCC
>JBAXLO010000339.1:0-3087 GCA_037134755.1 Bacteroidota bacterium
TTTGTTATTTTCATATCTTTCTCCCAAGTACCACCCTCTTCCTGATAATATTTTAATATTTTATAAGTAACAATAAATTTTTTATTTTTGAACTCTGGTTTTACATCCATTTGTTCGCCATCTTCAGTCTTTATTGTTATGCTAAATTCTTTTGGAATTGTAGAAGCTTTTAATATTACTCCCTTAGTAGTCTTAAATTCAAAATAATTAAATTCAGTATTAATTACAGCAGGAAGTAAAATTAACTCTTCAGTTTTATCAGTATTAACAGCTTTCTTTTTTTGTACTGGTTTAGTTTGAGCATTAATAGTTGTAGTGAAAGAAATTAAAAATAGCACTACTAAAATTGAAAATATTTTTTTCATTTCATTATAAATTTAGTTTTCCTACTCGTAAGGCTTTTCAGTACCGCCCCGTTTTAATGGTTTACAGCTCCAATTTTAAATTAACTTATAGTTTATCCATTAATCCTTATAACTTTTACTGTTATAAATCAAATTTTAGCTATAAGGATTAATAGATGAAGAAATATTTAATATACGAATGTTTGTAAATGTATTATGATATATCTTTATTTCTTCTTTTTACCAAAAGGGCTAAAACTTTCTTTCTGTTCTTCTACTGTTGTTGGAAGTATTATATACTTGTCTTTTTCCTTTGTAATAGAGTATAATGTATTATTTAGCATTATTAAAGCAGGACTATCTTTTCTGCCATCTGTTGTAACAAAAGACTCAAGTTTACCTGCTTTAAAAAATAAAAATACTATTTGTTCTTTACCGCTATAAACTTCAGTACCTGTTGTTTCACCGCCCTTTGAATTAACCAATGCTGGTGCAACTTGTCTTTCTACTAATTTATATTTATAAGTAAAAATTGTGTACCCATCAATTTGATTACTTAAGATATTATAAGGTTTTGAACCTAATAATGAAATAACTTCTTCTATTGTTGAATTTAGTTTTAGTTGATAAAGGTTTTCAACAGAAGTAAATTTTGCTACTTGCACTGTTTTGCAAGATGTAATAATAAAAGCACTAATCATTAGTACTCCTAAAATTGTAAATGTTTTTTTCATTTTTTTAAAATATTAAATTTTCCCTACTCATTAGGCTTTTCGGTTCCGCCCCGTTTTTTTAATTGGTTTCTGGCTCCAATTTTAATTGTTTCTTCGCTTTCACTAAGCTTCTGTGCGAATAAATTTTGGTGTAGCTCCCGTTTTATATTAGTTTAAAAACACTACTTTTAAAAATATTTTATTCGGTCTTTTGGATTTTCAGATATTTTATTGTAGCAATTACGAACAAAACAGATGCTATCACAAAAATATATAAACCGTATTGTGGCTTTATACTTGCTTCGGCATATGCCGAATTAAAACCTCCACTTTCTCCAATCCAACCAAACATGTGTGCAATTCCAATTAAGAAATTAATTACTCCAGCAATGAACGACCATTTAATATTTTTAAATGCCATAAAACCACCGCCAAGTGCAATTAGTAAACCTATTATTGCATCTCCAAAATGAGTACCAGCAACACCTTGACTCTGAAAACTTGAATTAAACCCTCCAATGCTTGTTGACATAGATACTCCTATCCATGGCATAAATACTGAAATAGCAGTAAGTACTGCTGCTCCGATTGCTAAATAATTTATTTTCATTTTACAAAATATTTAATTTTCCTACTCATAAGGCTTTTCGGTTTCGCCCAGTTTTAATGGTTTTACTGCTCCAATTTATTACTTCACGATTAACTTTGCATTTTGTACCGAAAAAAACAAAAATAAATTGCTACTTTAATTTTTTTTCCTACTTTTACATTTTATTAATTGAAACTAGATGTACACAAAAAATTATCGTCAATTTTTCAGGGGTGATAATCATTTTATAAAAATGTTTTACGAGCAATATTATAAACTATTGCTTTTAGTGGCATTTAAGTATCTAAATGACAAAGAAGACGCAAAGGATGCAGTTTCGCAAGTTATACAAAAACTATTAGAAATGTCATCTGATAAGCGTCAAAAATATTTACCTGAAGATGCTGATGATTTTATTAAATATGCAAGAATTATGGTGGTAAATTGTTGCCTCGATTATATTAAAACAAAAGATAACCAATATAAATTAGCTAAAGACCATTTTGTGTTGAGAGAAATAAATAATTGGGACGAAACAGAAGAATTTGTAGAAAAGGAAGCTTTTATACAATTAAAAGAAAACCTTACAAATGCAGAAATAAAAATTATAGACTTACATTTGATTGGTCATAAAAACGAAGAAATTGCTGAACAACTTAGTTTGTCTTATAATACTGTAAGAAATACCATCTCAATAGCAAAAAATAAACTTCGCACACAGTACAAATTACTATATCAATCGTAAAGCAATTAATAAATATTGGTGATGAATAAATTATTTGATGATTTAATCAGGTACAAACAAGGGAATATGCCTGATTCGGAAAAATCTGATTTTGAAAAAAAAATAAAAAATGATAAGTTTCTTCAAGATGCACTTGATGGCTTAGATGATTTTCTTCTTAATGGAAACATGGAAGACTTAGAGGCTTTTTTCGAAAATGCAAAAAAAAGAACTAATGAATTATTTGTCAGGAAAACTCCTAAGAAAACTTATTTATTGTTCTCAGCAGCTGCTTCTATAGCCATTATTATTGGCTTATCTGTTTATTTTTCTATTTTTAAAACAAACATCGAATCTTATGATTTTAAGGAGGCTGGTCTTCCTGTTCACATGAGCGATTCTCAGGTAAGTCCATTAACAGAATTCACGAATGAATATAAATTACAGAATTATTCAAAAGCCGAATTAATAATTAATAGATTATACCAACAAAATACAACTTCCGATATAATTATATATTACAAAGCAATTATTTTAAAAGTAAACAAAGAGTATCAAGAAGCAATAGAATATTTCAACAAAATTAATAGTATAACTTCTTTATTTTATGAAAAAGCTGAATATGAAAAAGCAATTTGTTTATGGCATATAGGAAAAACAAATGAAGCAAAACAAATTTTCAACAACATTGCATTAAATCCGAAACACAAACTTTAT
>JBAXLO010000340.1:0-3038 GCA_037134755.1 Bacteroidota bacterium
TAGCTGCATCAGCTAGTCCTATAACTCTTTTCACGAAAGCGGCTAAATGTAATCTAGCTAATCCTGAAACAAGGATTAATTCTTTTACTAATTTTTTCATTGTACTTTTTTTATTTAAATTTATAATATTTGAATGCTCTTTTATGAATATATTTATTTCAATTAATAGATTTATTCATGATTTATTTTAATGCTTTTTCCGAAACGGGGTCTTACAATGCCATGTTGTGATATCACAAAGCCAAGTTGTGATGTTGCAAAGCCAAGTTGTGATATCACAAGGTCATGTTGTGATATCACAAGGTCATGTTGTGATGTCACAGGGTCATGTTGTGATATCACAAGGTCACGTTGTGATATTGCAAAGCCACGTTGTGATATCACAAGGTCATGTTGTGATATCACAAGGTCATGTTGTGATATCACAAAGCCACGTTGTGATATCACAACGTCGATGATAGAGATGGCAATTAGCTTACTTTTAATGGCTGCAACACTCATCTTAAGGCTAGACAAACAAAGAGTTAATGTGTTTTTGATGTCGCTTTTTAAGAAGTTTAAAGTAGGATTATAACAAGCAAAAGCATTAAAAAGTACAATACTCTCCCCTAAATATCCGTAAGAATACTTTTGGGTCGTGATAGATTATATTTTAAAAATATCTATTTTGCTTGTGTGATACCTATTAAAAAGAAACTTCTAAGTAGTTTATTTGATGATACATTTTCTGAAAATAATAATTATTATACGATTATACTTTGTATTGAATAAATAAGTAATTTTACAACAAAAAACGATATGCAATCATTCGTCCAGAAATTTATTAATATAACTGTTGTAACGGTATATATATATGTATGTTTATTGATATTTGCAAACCCTGTTCATGCTCAAATTGACAATAATACATCTACCGGAACATGGTTGCCTGTTATTAATAATAAAGAAGTTAACAATGATGCTGTTACTGCCCCTGTTAATATGGTTTTGAAAAGTCTTAAAGGCAGTTTTCGTCCTATGATTTGTTGGTATGATGGATCAAAACTCATTGCCACTTTACCTTTTAAATCAGGCAAAGCCGATAATAACACAAGCAAATGGACGTATGCTATTAAAACTACAGATGTGTCTGATAAAGATGGGAAAGCTATTGATATTACTTTATGTTTTAAACTTATTGAAGGCAAGGCTACCTCTGCTGGAGTTGCAATAGCTTTCGATTTTAATCAATGGAGTACTGCTAATTATGTGATGATTCCTGCTTCTGTTTACAATGGCAATCGCAATAAGATAGAAAACAGAGGTTATTGTACCGGTTTCGATAAAGAAGATTTCTATAACAAAGATATACCACAAATAACTACACAACTACCTCAATTATCGCCTTTACCAGATGTTACTTCAAAAATAGAAGTAAGCTCCTGCAATGCTGCAACACCTTCTATTTGTATGTTTGATAAGATAAATAAACAAGCATTAATTGTACTAACAGAACAGGGTATTCACAAAGGTGATAGTGTTCTGGATAACGGTTTTATGGTAGAGGAAAGCACTGACCGTACACATGCTTCCTTAGTTGTGAGTGCCCCCGGGGTTCGTGAACGTAAGCCTGAGTTTATTGGTTTTGGGGCAAGTCCTGATAGGGGTATTGATTGGAAAGCAGGTGATGAGATAACTTTACACCTTCGTATTTATACCTTTAAAACTCCTGATATTCCCGGTTTGCTTGAGAAGTTTATGAGCGTTCGTAAAGCTGTTACCGGCGCAAATCACCCTCGTAATCTGGTGCCTTTAAGTGAGGTTAAGAAAATAATGACAACGCAGATTGATAAAAGATGGATTGAAAAGCCCCCATATAAGTACTATTGTCCCGAGAATTCCGATAAGGTATGTATTGGATGGATAGGTGGTTTGATGAATACGTTCCCGATGCTTGTGCTTAATGATAAACTGCACCGCGACAGAGTTGTCAGTACCTTTGACTTTGCGCTGCCTGCTGTGGTTGGCAAGGCAGGATATTTTCTTGCCGCAATGAATCCTGATGGTAAAGAAAGTGGCAGAGATTGGTTTCCAAACCAGCCAATTGTACTTACAAGGCAAAATGCTGATGCTTTGTTTTGGATGCTGAAACAATTTATGGTTCTTAAAGCTCAGGGCAATGCTTCTACTATAAAACCCGAGTGGGAACAGTCTGTCAAACAGCTTGCACATGCATTTGTCAACACATGGAATAAATACGGACAGTGGGGTAATTATGTAAACCACGAATCCGGAGCAATTGCAGTATATAATACAACCAGCGGTGCCACAGCTATCGGAGGATTAGCTCTGGCTTCTCAATGGTTTAATGAGATTGAATTAATGAATGTGGCGAAAGAAGCTGCCGAATACTATTACAACAATGACTTTGTTAAGAGAGGCTTTACGTATGGTGCATGCTCTGATATAATGCAGAATGCTGATTCGGAAACAGCAGCAGGATTAATGACTTCCTTAATGACTTTATACGAAACTACCGGAGATAAGAAATGGTTGGAGATGAGTCGAAATCTTGCTAACCTTGCCGCTACATGGGTTGTTTCGTACGATTATCAATTACCAAAGGAAAGTGAACTTGCTAAGTTGGATGCAAAGCTAACAGGAACTGTTTGGGCAAGTACTCAGAATAAGCATGGTGCACCCGGCTTTTGTACTTCTTCGGGTGATCCTCTTTTCAAAATATACAGAGCCACCGGCGACTTCCGTTATGCTGAATTAATGCGTGATATTGTTCATGCTTACGCAGAAGGGATAAAACCAAGCGGAGCCATAACTGAACGTCTAACTTATTGCGATGCTGATAGCAGAGGAACACGTGGTAGTGAAGGGTTTGGTTCAACAGGTTGGAACGAATTGAATGGTATCCTGATGGCAATGGAACTTCCGGGTATTTATCTGCGTACTGATAAAGATATGCTTGTTGTATTTGATCATGTTGTTGTGAAAGTTATTAAGCGTGATGCAAAAGGAGTATCAATTAGTGTGACTAATACAACTAA
>JBAXLO010000341.1:0-3000 GCA_037134755.1 Bacteroidota bacterium
ATGTGTCTAATGTAACTCCAATTAATGGGCAAGTATTAATATGGAACAGTTCAACTTTAAGTTGGGAACCTTCTAATAATAACAATACAACTTCAGTTATATCTGATTTAAGTAATGATACTAAAATACAAGTTGAAAAATACCCTAATGAAGACAAAATACGTTTTGATTTATTTGGATTAGAACAATGGGTTATGACTGGAGGCAGATTAGAATCAAAAAATAATGGAAGTTCTCTTTTTATTGGTGATAGTGCAGGTATGAATGATGTAATGCATTATAGAAATACTTTTATAGGATATACATCAGGCAAATCTAACACTTATGGATTTAATAATACAGCAGTTGGAAGTACAGCCCTAAATTCAAATACTACAGGATTTAATAATATAGCTATAGGTACTTCTGCTCTTAATTTTAATACTGTTTTAAATGGAAATACAGCGATAGGAAATAAGGCATTATATTCACAATCTTATGATGATGGTAATGGGGGCTTTTATAGTAATAATGTTGCAATAGGTGATTCCACATTATTCTTTAATCAACCTACTTCTTCTACTACAGGTATAAATAATACTGCTATAGGAAACTCTTCTCTTAAAAATAATATTGCAGGATATATTAATACTGCAATAGGTTTTTCAACTTTGTATTCAAATACATATGGAAATTTTAACACCGCAGTTGGTTCAAGTGCTTTACGTTTAAACACTACAGGAAGTGGAAATACAGCTAATGGAGTCAATGCTTTATACTCAAATACGACAGGTTTTTTCAATACAGCAAATGGTGCAAGTGCTTTATATAATAACAACACTGGATATTACAATACAGCAAATGGTAACCAAGCATTATATTCAAACACTTACGGATTAAATAATACAGCAAATGGGTTTCAAGCATTATATTCAAACACTTCAGGTAATCAAAATACAGCAAATGGTGCAAATGCTTTATATTTAAACACAACTGGATCAAACAATACCGCAAATGGCTATCAGTCCTTAAATTACAATACTACAGGATCATATAATAGTGCAATTGGAACATTTGCTTTGAATTCAAATACTTATGGGAACAACAATACGGCAAATGGTTTTTCTTCTTTAAATTCAAACACTACAGGAAGTGGAAATACAGCTAATGGAACCAATGCTTTATATTCTAATACTACAGGTTTTTTTAATACAGCTAATGGAGCAAGTGCTTTATATTTTAATACTTCTGGATATTTCAATACAGCAGACGGAAACCAAGCATTATACTCAAATACAACTGGTTTGGATAATACAGCAAATGGATATCAAGCTTTATATTCAAACACTATAGGTAATCAAAATTCAGCAAATGGTGCAAGTGCGTTGTATTTAAACACTACAGGATCGAACAATACAGCAAATGGCTATCAGTCCTTATATTATAATACTACAGGGTCACATAATAGTGCAAATGGAGCCTTTGCTTTGAATTCAAATACTACAGGATCATATAATAGTGCAAATGGAACCTATGCTTTGAGTTCAAATAACTCAGGATATAATAATACAGCAAGCGGCTATCAAGCTTTATATAATAATAGTTCTGGATCTTACAATATTGCAGATGGTTATCAAGCATTATACTCAAATACTACAGGATATAATAATACTGCAACTGGTTATCAAGCATTATACTCAAACACTACAGGATATAATAATACAGTACATGGTAACAATGCATTATATGCAAATACTACAGGATACAACAATACAGCTAATGGTATGACTTCTTTATCTTCTAATACAACAGGTATTTACAATTCAGCCTATGGATACGGTGCATTATTTAGTAATACAACTGGAAATTATAATACAGCTATTGGTATGAATACTTTAGGATGGAATTCGGCAAATAATAGAAGTACTGCTGTGGGTTATAGTGCAATGAATTATGCTAATAATGCAACGTCAGGAATAAATACTTATAATACTGCTGTAGGTTGTGAAGCTCTAAAAGGCAGTTCTACTACAGCAAATAATACCGGCACTTACAATACTGCGGTTGGTGATCAGACTTTGTTTGCAAATACTTCTGGAAGTAGTAATACTGCAATTGGTATTTTTGCCTTGACAACAAATTCCTCTGGAACTAATAATACAGCGTTAGGAGGTTATACATTATTACGTAATACTACTGGAAATTACAATACAGCTTTAGGTGCTTTATCTTTAAATTATAACACTACTGGTTCTGATAATATTGCTATAGGTGATGGAGCAATGACTAATAATGTTAGTGGTTCATATAATGTAGCAGTTGGTGATGGGGCGTTATTAAATTTAAATACAGGAAGCTATAATACAGCAATAGGTTATAACTCTATTACATCTTTAAATAATTTAACAAATACTACTGCAGTTGGTAATGGAGCTTATGTTACTGCTAGCAATAAAGCAGTAATTGGTAATACTGCAGTAACTTCTATAGGTGGGCAGGTTGGTTGGTCAACATACTCTGATAAACGTTTAAAGACAAATATCAGTGAAAGCAATTTGGGATTAAATTTTATTCTTAAACTTAAGCCTGTTAGCTATAACTATATTGCCGAAGGACAAAAAGGAATACTTTATACAGGTTTCCTAGCTCAGGATGTTGAAAATATTTTAAACAATTTGGGTGTAGAGTTTAGTGGCTTGGATAGACCTAAGAACGAAAATGATTATTATAGTCTTCGGTATGCTGAGTTTACTGTACCTTTAGTAAAAGCTGTTCAAGAACAACAGACATTAATAGAGAAACAGCAACAATTAATAGATACCTTAATAAAACGAATTGAGCTATTAGAAAATAAGAAATAATATGAAAACAAAAATAATTTTAATCATTGCATTTAGTTATGCAATGTTTGCTAAAGGGCAAACTATTTCTTCTTCAGTGATATCTACAGCAGGAGACTATTATACAGCCAATGGAAACTCACTAAGTGTAACTATGGGCGAAACTGTAGTTGACAATTAT
>JBAXLO010000342.1:0-2967 GCA_037134755.1 Bacteroidota bacterium
AAACACCCCACAAACATACAAATAATTATCATACCAAAATTGTTTTAGTAAGATTTCTTTTTCTTTAATAAATAATGAACCTTTATGAATAAAATTTGTAGTAACTTTGTAAAAAATTGATACAATGGAAGCAATATTAATACAACCAAAGAATAAATCGGAGTTTAAATTCTTAGTTGCAATGCTTAAGAAGCTAAATGTTAATATAAAGACTTTAGATATTGAAGATAAAGAAGACTTAGGTTTAGTAGAGCTAATGAAACAAGCCGACAGAAGTCAAAAGTTAACCCGAGATGAAGTAATGGCGAAATTAACCAAGAAATGAAAACTTAATTCTTAAAACAATCTCATAAAGATTTAGATAAAATAACCTTAATAAAAATTAAGAATGATGTTGTTAATATTATTATAAATGTAGAGCTAGCAACCAATATTTCAGAAATAAAAGATATTAAAAAGCTTTCGGGCTATAAAAATGCTTATAGAATAAAAACAGGCAACTATAGAATTGGTGTTTTTATCGAAAATAATGTAGTTGAATTTGCAAGGTTTACACATAGGAAAGATATTTATAAGATTTTCCCATAAATCACAAGTTAAACACATACCAATACGTATTATCCTATAAAAGTTTATAAACATCTAAACTACAGACAACAAATACTGTGTGATGAAGATATAATTTATTATGGAGGTATTTCATACGGTGAGATAATCCCAGAAATCTAACAATTGATGATTTATTTGGTGAAACATACATTGTCGTCCAACAATTGATGATTTATTCTGTGTGAATGGAATTGTCGTCTAACAATTGATGATTTATTCTGTGTGAATGAAATTGTCGTCCAACAATTGATGTTTTATTCTGTGTGAATGAAATTGTCGTCCAACAATTGATGTTTTATTCTGTATGATTGAGATTGTCGTCCAACAATTGATGTTTCACCAAATAAATCACAGATAAATAGATTTTCAACTTCATTTTATAAAGCATAATATCAATATATCAACCTATTGAAAACATTTGCATTTTTTACAACTTCTGATAAAAACAAAATCCTTCTCATCAAATATGATAAGAAGGATTTTTATTATGTAAATATAAAATCTTATGTAAGTAGTAATCCTAAGATAAACATTGGTTTTCTTCGTTGGCTTTTTCTATCACCTTTTCATATTCTTTTGGTGATAAATCGTTGTAGAAGAAATATACAGGATTCACTTTTGTCCCGTTAAGGATAACTTCGTAATGTACATGTGGAGCTTCGGCCAAACCGGTCATACCTACATAACCAATTATCTCACCGCGTTTAACCTTCTGTCCATTCTTAACTTTAAAACTTGCCATATGTCCATATAAAGTTTCGTACCCATACCCATGATTAATCATAACCACGTTGCCATAACCGCTTTCTCTTTCGGCTTCTTCGATAGTGCCATCAGCAGTTGCATAGATAGGAGTGCCTTTAGCAGCAGCAATATCAATGCCTGTGTGCATACGACGGTATTTAAGGATAGGATGAAAACGCAAACCAAAACCGGAGATAATACTTGCAACACTCTTTGACAAAGGCATAATAGCAGGCAGATGTTTCATCATATCTTCCTTGTTTTTAGCCATGTTAAACACCTCGTCGAAAGACTTGGATTGTACATATAATTGTCGCGAAATCTTATCAATCTTTTTGGCAGTTTCAACAATTCTATCTGAATTTGGCAATCCCTCCAGTTCACCATAACGATCAGAACCACCTATGCCTGCATTTCTTACTGAGTTAGGAATAGGTTCGGCTTCGAAAATAACACGGTAAATATTATCGTCTCTATTCTCCATATCCTTCAAAACCGCAGAAATATTATTCAACTTATTGTTCATAATATCATACTGCTGTTTGTATTGCTCAATTTCGCGGGTAAGTATCTTTTCTTTTGGAGAATTAAAGAAATTATATGCAATTAACAAGACTACAGCCGCAAATACCATCCCAAAAGCCGCAATAGACGACAATTTCTTAAACCTATCTTTAAAAGTTATTCTAACTTTTTCGATAGATAAAGAATGGACATTGAAGTGATACCGAATCTTTCTAGGCATGATCGAACTTAATTAATTATTCCTTTTTTAATAGAAAATGCATTTAATATTCGCAAAATTAAGGAATAAAAAGTAATTTTGCAGCCTATTTATTCTTAAAAAAACTTAAACTTCAATATAATTGAAATTAGAAATATGGATTCATCAGTAGTTAGAAAAACTTTTTTAGAATTCTTCCAGTCGAAGAATCATCAGATTGTGCCATCAGCTCCGATGGTTATAAAGAACGATCCTACCCTCATGTTCACCAACGCAGGGATGAATCAGTTCAAAGATATTTTTCTTGGCAATACACCTATAAAATATAATAGAGTTGCCGATACTCAAAAGTGTTTAAGGGTTTCGGGCAAGCATAATGATTTGGAAGAAGTTGGACATGACACTTATCATCATACTATGTTCGAGATGCTTGGCAATTGGTCTTTCGGTGATTATTTTAAGAAAGAAGCCATTGCCTGGGCTTGGGAATTGTTGACGGATGTTTATAAGATCAATAAAGATAATCTATATGTAACTGTCTTTGGTGGCGACGAAAGCGATGGAATTCCAAAGGATATGGAAGCTTACGATATTTGGAAACAATACATTGCTGAAGAACGTATTTTGTTTGGTTCAAAGAAAGATAACTTCTGGGAAATGGGTGATACCGGTCCTTGTGGTCCATGTTCCGAAATTCATATCGACTTAAGAAGCGCTGAAGAAAAACAAGCGATAAAAGGGAAAGATCTTGTTAATAAAGATCATCATTTGGTGATAGAAATATGGAACAATGTGTTTATTGAATTCAACCGTATGAATGATGGCAAACTTGTTTCGTTGCCTGCAAAACATGTAGATACAGGTATGGGTTTCGAGCGTTTGTGTATGGT
>JBAXLO010000343.1:0-2962 GCA_037134755.1 Bacteroidota bacterium
AATAATTAATAACATTCACTTACAATGAAAAAGATACAGATGGTTGACTTAAAAAGTCAATATGAAAAAATAAAACCGGAGATAGACAAAGGAATTCAAGAGGTAATAGATACATGTGCTTTTATAAACGGACCTTATGTTAACAACTTTCAAAAAGATTTGGAAACTTATCTTGGTGTAAAGCATGTTATTCCTTGTGCCAATGGTACCGATGCTTTGCAGGTTTCGATGATGGCTTTAGGACTACAACCCGGCGATGAAATTATAACAACATCTTTTACATTTATAGCTACCGCAGAAGTTATTGCTTTATTAGGATTAACTCCTGTATTGGTTGATGTTTTGCCTGATACTTTTAATATAGATCCTATAGCAGTTGAAAAAGCAATTACAAATAAAACGAAAGCTATTGTGCCTGTACATTTATTTGGTCAGTGTGCAGATATGGAAGCGTTGATGGATATTGCAAAGAAACATAATTTACATATTATCGAAGATGCTTGTCAGGCTATAGGTGCTGATTATATATTTAAAGATGGCAGCAAAAAGAAAGCAGGTACTATTGGAGAAATTGGTTGTACCTCTTTCTTCCCTTCAAAGAATTTAGGATGTTATGGTGATGGTGGAGCAATCTTTACAAATAATGATGAACTTGCCAAACAGATAAGAGTTGTTGTTAATCATGGGATGGTTGTTCGTTATTATCATGATTATATTGGAGTAAATTCAAGACTTGATAGTATTCAGGCAGCAGTGCTTGGTGTTAAACTTAAACGTCTGGATGAATATTGTGAAGCACGTAGTCATGCTGCATCTTATTATAATAATGCTTTCGCAAACAATGATAAACTTGTAACTCCTGTTACTTCAAGTTTCTCAACACATGTATTTCATCAATATACATTAGTAACAAAGAATATTGATCGTGCTGCTTTGATTGCTCATCTTACCCAAAAAGAAATTCCTGCAATGATATATTATCCGGTACCAATGCACATGCAGAAAGCATACATTGATCCAAGATACAAACAAGGTGACTTCCCTATAACAGAAGCTCTTTGCAATAGTGTTTTTTCGTTACCAATGCATACAGAATTGGATGATGAACAATTAAAATATATAACAGATAGCGTACTTGAGTTTGTAAACAACAACTAATAACTAACTATATAATGGAAAAAGAATATTTTGCTCACGAAACAGCAATCATCGACGAAGGTTGCACAATCGGAAAAGGCACAAAGATATGGCACTTTACACATGTAATGTCTAATTGTACTTTAGGTGAGAATTGTAACCTTGGACAAAATGTTGTTGTTTCTCCGGGATGCATTTTAGGCAATAATGTAAAGGTTCAGAACAATGTTTCCATCTATACCGGTGTTATCTGCGAGGATGATGTTTTCCTGGGACCTTCAATGGTGTTTACAAATGTAACCAATCCTCGTTCGGCTGTTAATCGCAAAAGCGAATATGCCAAGACAACGGTTAAGAAAGGTGCAACAATTGGAGCTAATTCAACTATTGTTTGCGGACATGATATAGGAGAGTTTGCTTTTATAGGTGCCGGCGCTGTGGTTACCAAAAATGTTCCTGCTTATGCTCTTTTGGTTGGTAATCCTGCCCGTCAGTTGGGATGGATGAGCGAATACGGACATAGATTAGAATTTAATAAAGAAGGTTTTGCTACTTGCCCTGAAAGCAAAGAGGAATATAAATTAGAGAATGGTTCAGTTACTAAAATAGTTTAAAAATAATATTATTATATGAATGATAATTTGAATTTTGGTTTGATTGGAGCAGCCGGTTATATTGCCGTTCGCCACATGAAAGCCATTAAAGATACCGGCAACAATCTGGCTGCTGCATTAGATAAGTTCGATAGTGTTGGTGTCATCGATAGCTACTTCCCAAATGCAGATTTCTTTCTGGAAACAGAACGTTTCGACAGACATTTGGATAAATTAAGACGAAAAGGAGAAGGTCATAAGATAGATTACGTAAGTATTTGTTCGCCTAATTATCTTCACGATTCGCATATTCGCCTTGCTTTGCGCAATGATGCACATGCAATCTGTGAGAAGCCGTTAGTTTTAAATCCATGGAACATTGAGTTCTTAGAGAAACTGGAAGCTGAAACAGGAAAGAAGATTTTCAACATACTTCAGCTAAGATTGCATACTGCAATTATCGCGTTAAGAGATAAGATAAAAAACGGACCAAAGGATAAAGTTTATGATGTAGATCTTACCTATATTACCAGTAGAGGTGGTTGGTATCATCATTCATGGAAGGGCGATCCTGAGAAATCAGGGGGCATTGCTACAAATATTGGTGTTCATTTTTATGATATGTTGACATGGATTTTTGGTGATGTTAAAGAGAACATTGTTCATAAGTGTGAAGATAGTAAAGCAGCAGGCTTTCTTGAATTAGAACAGGCACGTGTTCGTTGGTTTTTAAGCATTGATTTTAATGATGTGCCCGATGAATTCAAAGCTAAACAACGCACTTATCGTTCTATCACTGTTGATGGGGAAGAAATTGAATTCAGCGAAGGCTTTACTGAGTTGCATACGCTTTCTTACAACCATATTTTAGGTGGCGAAGGTTTCCGCGTTAAAGAAGCTCGCAATAGTATTCAAATAGTACATGATATTCGTCATAAAGAAGCAATTGGTTTGGTAGGCGACTATCATCCTTTTCTTCACAAATAAATTAAAATAAAGAATAATCATAAGATAAGGAGATGTTTTTGAGTTAATCAGCATCTCCTTTTTTATACCATAATAAATAAAAACAATATGAAGAACATTTTAGTTACAGGCGGCATTGGTTACATAGGTTCTCACACAGTGATTGAGCTTATGAATCGTGGTTACAATCCTATTATTATTGATAATCTTGTTAATTCGGATATCGAAGTGCTTGATCGTATCGAAAAGATTACAGGTAAGCGTCC
>JBAXLO010000344.1:0-2885 GCA_037134755.1 Bacteroidota bacterium
GCGTTTAATAAAACAATAATCTTAAATTCAAATCAATGGAAAAAACATCAATCTTAGATCGGGTCAACAGTTGGGCTCGCAAATCGGTTACCTTAAAACTTATTGCAGTAGGATTTTTAATTTTAATCTTAATGATCCCGGCATCAATGATGCGGTCGTTGATCAGAGAAAGACAGCAAACCCGTGATGGGGCTATCAAAGAAGTATCTTCTAAATGGGGCGGATTTCAAACAATTGGCGGTCCTATTATCTCAGTTCCTTATACGACGTTGGAAAACAACAATTCCGGCAAGGCGGAATATGTAACCAAGTATGCGCATTTCCTTCCTGATAATCTAAAGATCTCCGGCGATTTAAAACCGGAAAAGCGTTATAGAGGTATCTATGTTGTAATGCTTTATAATGGTAAGATTAATATTAGTGGTAGTTTTAAAACGTTAAATTTTGCGCCGCTCAATATCCCCGAAAAGGATCTTAATATAGAGCAAGCATTTATTTCTGTTGGTATTACAGATATGAAAGGTATTAAAGATAATGTTAATATCAAACTTAATGATTCCACGTTACAGATGGAGCCCGGCATTCCTACTTCTGATATTTTTGTCTCCGGGCTTAGCGTTCCCATTAAGTTAGATGTTAATGGAAATTATACTTTTAGCTTTGATTTAAATGTAAATGGCAGTAGTTTTCTTCATTTCTTGCCTTTTGGCAAAGAGACCAATGTTGAACTTAAGTCGGCATGGGGTGATCCAAAGTTTGAAGGGGCTTTTTTGCCTGATGAACGTACCATTACAAACAATTCTTTTACTGCAAAGTGGAAGATTTTGCATCTCAACAGAAATTATCCTCAACAGGGTGTTGGCGAATTTATTGAGAAGAATAATGAAGACAAATCTAATAATTATTATGTTGATAATGATGATAATGATCAAGTAGTGGATGGTGGCAAAGCCTCAAGCTTTGGTGTGAGGTTGATACTTCCTGTTGATGAATATAAAAAGACCATGCGATCAGTTAATTATAACATAATGTTTATCTTTATCACCTTCTTAGCATTCTTTTTTATGGAAATAATAAACAAACGCCGCATACACCCACTTCAATATCTACTTATCGGATTTGCAATCTGTTTGTTCTATATCTTATTATTATCAATATCCGAATACATCAAATTCGACATGTCGTATCTTTGGTCGTGCGTAGCTATTTTGTCATTAATAACTTTTTATACCAAAAGCATCTTTAAAAGCAACAAGCTTACGATATTAATGACATCTATCCTTGCAATCTTATATGGGTTCTTTTATTCGATTTTGCAGTTGCAGGATTATGCTTTATTGATGGGAAGTCTCGGTTTGTTAGTGATATTAGCTGTTGTGATGTATCTTACCCGAAATATTAACTGGTACAATATCAGTAATACAAATAGCAATCAGCTAGAAGAACATAATTAAATCGTATCTAGAATTAAGAATTAGTTTAGATTTTAAATCTATCTAAAGATAAGGCTATCAACTATAAGAGTTAATAGCCTTATCTTTTATATTTAAAATAAAGAAGCATTTATTTTAGAATATTTCGATCTCTTTTAGTTTTATAAATATTTTTTATTCACGAGCCAATTGGTGTGAATGCTGATTCGAATATTCCCTAGTGCCGATTCCAATATTCCTTAGCTCCGAATCAATATTCCTTGCCGCCGAATCGATATTCCTTGCCTTCAAATCAATATTCCTTAGCGCAAATTGAATATTCCTTGTAGCAGAACCAGAACCCCCTTACCTCTTAGCCTCTCAGCACGGAGGAATATGGCATATTTTGGGTGTTTTTTAGCCTTTTCCTGACATTTTGTCAGGGTCGCCCAAGCTCCGAAAGGCTAAAATTGGGTAAAAACAGCCTAAACTTAGTGCTTATTCGAATAAGCACTAAGGAATATTGACTTAGAGCTAGCTCCAAGAGGCTAAGCAATGGAACTTATTGCTTATTATCAGCACTATTTAAATTAAGTATGACAAAATGTCAGGGTTTTTCAAGGAAATTTCTTAAATTTGGTTAATCTTAAAGGTGTTTTTTAAGTTCACTGTTTTTTTGTAAAAAAATAGTCTGGCAGGAGAGGATTTTGGTAAGGATATTTCTTTTTCTTTTATCAAAAAAACTTTGCCAAATCAATGGCAGAGCTTTTTTAATTTCCTAAAAGGCTAATCCAACACGTGCGGGACTAAACAGCTAAAAGCCTCTTTAGATAATAAAGAGTGCCACTCCCATAATTATTATTTAATTTAGAGATAGCTAAATTGAGCGAAATTTGCTTATAAAGATTCAAAATAGATTAAAATATTTAAATTTTCCTTACGTTAAATAATAAAATACTAAACACACAAAATAATAATCATGAAAAAACTTAAAAATATCTTAAAGAACAAAAAAGTAAGAATTACAATTATTACATCTGTTATTTTACTTGTCGTGATAGTTTGGATTGCCGATTATACTATTAATAAAACTACCAATAATTTAATTTATCAAGATGTAAATAAGATACCATTCAATAAAGTAGGCTTACTTTTAGGCACTTCAAAGCTTTTGAGTTCAGGGATCCCCAATCAGTATTTTGAAAAGAGAATAAAAGCAACTGTTGAGCTTTATCAGGCTCATAAAATAGATAAAATCGTGATAAGTGGTGATAATAGTAAAAAAGATTACAACGAACCGCTAGATATGAAGAATGAGCTGGTTGCAAATGGTATTCCCGACAGTGTTATTTATTTAGATTATGCAGAGTTTAGAACTTTTGATTCGGCAATCAGGATGTATAAGATTTTTGGACAAAGTAAGTTTACCATCATTTCGCAGGACTTTCATAACAGAAGAGCAATATACATTGC
>JBAXLO010000345.1:0-2841 GCA_037134755.1 Bacteroidota bacterium
AATCATGAATTGTTAATTATAAATTATGAATTATGAATGAAATCATTACTTAATTATTTATTAATTCGTATTTTTTATTTGTTAATTATTAATTGTTAATTATTAATTTGTTTGGTAGTTTCGTTCGCCAAATATCGCGCTGCCAATCCTTACCATGGTGCTTCCTTCTTCTATTGCAATATGATAGTCGCTGGTCATGCCCATTGACAGTTCTTTAAAACTATCGTTATTAACAAAATATTTTGTTTTTAATGTATCAAAATACATCTTCAATTGCTTAAACTCTGTTCGTATAAGCTGTTCATCTTCGGTATAAGTTGCCATGCCCATAACCCCTACTATCCTAATATTCTTTAAAGTAGAATAAATCTCAGAACCTAATGATAACTCTGCCTCCTCCATGTCAAAACCGTATTTAGTCTCCTCTGTTGCTATGTAAAACTGCAAAAGACAATCTATAATTCGATTGTGCTTCTTTGCCTCCTTATCAATCTCTACCAGCAACTTAAAGCTATCAACACTATGAATTAAATGCACGAAAGGTGAAATGTATTTGATTTTATTAGTTTGTAGATGACCTATAAAATGCCATTGTATATCTTTGGAAAGTTGGGTGTATTTTAACTGAAGTTCCTGTGCCTTATTCTCCCCAAACATCAACTGCCCTGTATGATATGCTTCGAGGATATCTTCAACAGGTTTAGTTTTTGACACCGCAATTAACTTTACGTGAGGTGGTATTTGTTTTTGGATCTCTTGCAGATTACTTTTAATATTCATGTTCTTTTTAGTTTTAAGTGCTTACAACCTTGTTAGTTTCTTTACTTTTTTTAGAGTCAATAGATTCATTGGATTGCTCCCAATATCTTCAATATTATTCTGTACAAAGCGCAATACCTGATCATAATACAGCACAACCACAGGTGCTTCGTCCATGATTAGCTGATCCATTTTATTGTAATAAATATTCCGCACACTATCCTTTAATTCGTTCTGCGACTTCGCGTAAAGCAAATCATATTCATTACTTTTAAAATGTGTGTAGTTAGGACCGGCAGGACAATAGTTAGGAGAATAAAATAGGGACAGATAGTTTTCGGCATCAGGGTAATCAGCAATCCATGAGCCTCTAAAGAACGTTGACTTTGACTGTGCAATCATTTCTCTTAAGGTTCCGGCCTGATTAACATCTATCTTAACTTTTAATCCTATATCATTTAACTGGTTTTGTATATACTTGCAAAGATCGAGGTAAGATGCTGTGGTAGCGATTGTAATCTCACCTAAACCATTGCCATTAGGGTATCCGGCATCCGACAATAATTTTCTTGCTTTTTCGGGATTATAATCATAACCTTTTACCTTAGAAGTATCAAAACATAGAAAACCCTTAGGGATAAAGCCCGAAAGAGCAGGTGTGCCTATATTATTGCGAAGATAACGCATCATCTTAATCTTATCGAAACCATAATTAATAGCCTGACGCACTGCTTTAATCTTTACGGGATTATTCTTTACAACATCTTTTGTGGTGTCCATCAAAAAGCCTAAATATTCAGTATTAAGATAAGGCTGGGTAATCATTTTGAACTTATTGAAGTACTTAGGATTCAATCGACCGGTTATCGTAAGGAGTTCGTCTTTATAACTTGCATCAATACCTGACATATAGTCGATATTTCCTTTAACAAATTCTAGAAAAACAGACTGTTTGTCGATGATAAAAGTAACAGCTATTGCATCAAGATATGGCAGCCGGTTATTGCCATCCCACTCAAAGTAGTTTTCATTCTTAAGCATCACAAGCTTAATACCTTCTTTCCACATTTTAAACATAAAGGCTCCTGTTCCAACAGGATTTTTTCTAAAATCTTTACCATAAGTTTCGATAGCTTCGTGAGGGATAACCGAACAATATTGCATGGTAAGCAACCCAAGGAAAGGCGGAAACTTCTTATTTAATTCAATAACAAAAGTGGAATCATCAGGAGCCGAAAAACAATATTTGGCATCCCTAACTTTAACATTATTAAAGATCCAAGCTCCCGGCGAAGCAATCTTTTCATCAACAATCCTATTAAAACTATAAACGAAGTCAGAGGCTATAACTTTGCGTAACGAATCTTTAAAAACAATGCTTTTGTGGAAATAAACATCTGTGCGAAGTTTAAATGTATAGGTAAGACCATCAGCACTAATAGCCCACGAATTAGCAATGCACGGAAGTATGTTAAGCTTATTATCGAGCTGAACCAAACCGTTGAATAATTGGTTAACTGCACTTATATTGGCTTGATCTTTGGCAAAAGCGGGATCGAGGGAAGTAATTCCGGCAGATTCATTGTACTTAAACACCTTCTTACCTGCCAGATTAGTATCTGAATTTAAGCAAGAAGAAGTGATCAACACCATCAATAATACTACTATGTTTACAAGCTTTTGCATATAGAAAAATAATAAACAAAATTAGTTAAATTTTAATGATAACAGCCAAATAAAAGAAATTAATTTTCATTTAAATTAAATAATAATTCCTACCAAAATTTTTATTTTTATTATCAGAAAAAAGAAGGTATCTTCAGATAACACTTATTTACAACATAATAATAGAATAAAACAAAGAGATTAAAATGATTTGTGTACTGATTACGCTTCAATAGATAGCAAAGCATTTCGTTTGCCTGCATATGGCTTGACAACTTGAGGCAAAGCATTTCGTTTGCCTCAAGTTGTCATGACAATAGTTAGCAAAGCATTTCGTTTGCCTTAAGTGGTCATGACAATACTTAGCAAAGCATTTCGTTTGCCTCAAGTTGTCATGACAATAGTTAGCAAAGCATT
>JBAXLO010000346.1:0-2838 GCA_037134755.1 Bacteroidota bacterium
ATCTATATTTTTAGTGGAGAAAAGGGCGGCGAAGCCGCCCTTTTCTCTCCCAAACCACAACAACAAATGTCATTCCGAATGGAGCGAAGCGAAATGAGGAATCTGTAATTTATTATACTGTAATCAGTAGGCTTAATAACCCAACGAAAATAAGGGTTCCTGAGCCTGTCGAATGGACTTGAGTAATAATATTTGCTTAATGCCAACTCACCTTTCGGGCTTTAGCCCTGATATTTTTGGAATAGGATAAATTCAAAAATAGTACTCTTAATTAAAGTTGATAATTAACACTTATTAATATTCCATAAGGCCCATATATTTTATCTAATCTATCAATATTAAAAATATCTGAATTATAAATAAGCTTGTAATTAAAATAAGGTTCAATTGTTAAAATTAATTTACTATTAAAGAAAAATTCCAATCCTAAATTAAGTTGAGAAGAAAAATGCATATAATCATTAGCATTTAAACCGGTAATAAAACCCATAGAAGGTGTTAGTTTGAAAAATTTATCAATTGATAAAATATTGTAACCAATCATTAATGGAATATATCTGTTATTATATTTTTTAGAATAACCTTGAATTGTAAAAGTTGAAAAAGTTAAACCGCTTCTTATTGATAATTTTTCATTAAAATTGTACTGCAATTTTAAGCCTAAGTGATAACCATAATTTTCTCCAGCATTTAATAAATCCCCACCATTATATTTAAAAAGACAATAATCTAATGAACTCATCACACCTAAAGATAGTTTATGTTTATGTGAAATAGTTTTCTCTTTTGGTTGAAGTGAATCCTGTATTAGTATGTTTTCTTCATTAAAGCTTGACATTTGCTCTGTTTTATAACTAAGTTGAGCATTCATCTGCAATGTAGTTATCAATATACAGATAATTAATACTATTTTTCTTTTCATGATGTGTTTTTTTATTGTTTTTAAATTTTGATAATTGATGTTAATATAAAAACGAGATAAATGATAATATATTTTAAAACAGAAAATATAGTTCTTGTAAATTATTTTATAATACAATTTTTTATTTTCTTTATATTTTCGTCATCCTATTTTTGGCGATATCCTAAAACCCTGACAAAATGGCAGACAAAAAAGGTGAGAAAACGAGAATAAGTGGAATATAGGTCAAATAATATTTTCAGATGGCGTATATTCGTCTTCACCAGATGAAATTTATTTCTCAGATGGGCAGTATAAGGCGTCACTAAGCAATCTCATTTTTTCAGATGGCGTGGTTACGTCACATATTGCATAAAAAATATTTCCGGAAGGTGACATTTTGTCACATATTGCATAAAAATAAATATGAGATGGCTAACTGAAGAGAAATATACGCCATCTGGAAATATTATTTGGTGTATATTCGCCTTATTTACGATAACTGAAAAAGTGAGATGCGTAGAATGTCTCTTATTCTGCTATTCTGACTTTTTGAGATTGCAAGAATGTCACGCAAAGTGGACATCTGACTTTTTAAGATGCGTAGAATATCACGCAAAGTGAATATTTGAAAAAATGAAACTTCTTACTTAAGTCATAAACAGGTATATTTTTAAAATTTTATGTTCACAATGGATGTTCTTTTAAGGTTTTAATTTTTATTATTTATTTCTTTTATTCATAAAACAACAAATAATAAAAATAAACATAACAAATATCAATACAATGATAAAACTTATAAGTATCTTTGTGAAGAATTTAATTCAATACTTGATTACACAGATTTCTTCGAGCGTACTATTACAAATTATCTAACATTAAAAAATATGCAAGGTCTTCCTATGTTTAACGAATCGTTTGATACAAATCCTCCGCAGCCAATGGATAAGACCATTAAGGATGGTTCGTTTCATGTAAATGTGCTTAATGCGAAGAAAGACGATTCGCCGGTTATTATGCAGATGTATTTGGATACTAATCCTAAATTTGTAAATTTTTCTAAAGCCTTTACTTTATATGAAGCTAAAGAAAATGGTTTGAAGATAATGAATGAGGGTTTTAATGTGCTTGTTAAAACTATTAAGGCTAAGTTTTTGAACGACAGGCGGAAGATCATAGGTATATATCCACCCGAAAGTGACGGTTATAAGACTTTATATAGAAAAAATATTTCGGATATGTTTAATGTAGGCATTGCATCAAAATTAAGTAATATTGATCTTTTTGTATTAATACTGAATGATTTTCCTGATTTATTAACATTTATACCCGGACTAATTGCATTGAAAAAAACAATAACCGATGCACAGGAAGTTAAGAAAAAACTGGAAACATTGGTGGCGAAATTAGAGAAAGATGCACGTGCCAAGCAAAAGATATTTTGCATAGAAGAACGTGGAAACTCCGGAGGATTACTGCAATTGTATAAAAATACACCTTTTTTATGTAATGAATTTTTTCTGGTAACTGACATCAAACATTATGCCGAAACCGAAGGTGCCAAGACTAAAAAAGAAATGCATTTACACGAGTTCTGGCCTAATACAATTACAATAGTAACAGATGTTTTACTTACGCCAAGTTGCAATACATATATTAAAAACTTAAGCCTGGAAACTGTAAGAATTGGGAGTACCTTTTCGTATGAAGCTAAGTCGCGAGTAAGATATCAATTAGAGGCCGGTAAAACATTTAAAGGTAAGATAAATAAATTTGGTGAATTCGATAACACCTTGTTAGTTGTTGATACAACGGGTTTAAAAGAAATAGTGAAGTTAAAGATAATTGTAAAATAAAATAAAACTCCTGACAGGTTTTTCCGTCCTGTCAGGTTTAATAACCTTTTTAGACTTAGACCTGACAGGACGGAAAAACCT
>JBAXLO010000347.1:0-2802 GCA_037134755.1 Bacteroidota bacterium
GTTATTACTAATCTTTTAGAAGTATTACCAACTAATATTGTTTCCATCACAACCGTTTTATAAAACTTACCCACTTTAATATCAAAATAAAATAAAGAGAAACCACCTACTTTCAAAGTATCATATATATCAGCAGCATCTTGAAAAGGCTGTGCTTGAAGATCAAAGCTCGTTGTAGCAAATATTATCTTATCTTTAAATTGCTCCTGAAGCATCAAAATGCTACCATAACCCGTTTTAGCAGTCACTTCAAATAATAACTTAGTTGATCCATCAGGCATTTTAACCATATAAGGATGTTTCCCCCTATAAAAATACCTTGGTAAATTGAATGTGTTTTTCATAATTAAATATTTTCAGGTCTTCCATTCTTAGAAATCACTTCAAAACTATATACCCACACCCAAGGATTCTTATCCCAGGAATCATAACCATTAATATTTTTCCATAAAATGCAAAAATCATCTTTAGCAGTTGGTAATTTATCAGCAATTAATCCGGGATGATTTCTAATTATATATCCATCTGCACCCTCTTTACTTGCATCTTCTTCACTTATATCTTTCAATCTCTCAACCCTAACATCAATAATTTTCAACCATATCCTAGCAGCAGTCTTAGGCATAAAAATACTAGGTTTCCACAATCCTTTATTTCTATCTTCTTTCAAAACAGATTCAGAATAATCAGCTTTATAAGCAAAATCATCTATTGCAGGAGCAAATGTCTCTCTCACCCAAAGAAAATCACCAATACTATATCGGGCATGACATTTTATTCTGTCAAATTGATTATTAGATATAGTTTTCATTATAAATATAAAATCATGATTAATATTTGAAAACATCTCTTTAACATTCTCTGGATTTTTAATTACTTCTTCCAATCCCTTTACCCTCCTGGTCATTGTCTTTCTTCCTTCCAATAGCGCCTGCACCATTGGCGTACTAAATAAAATCGGTAATTCTTTCATAATGTATTTATTGTTAATTTTTAATTCTTAATTGATTTAAAGAGTTACCTGAAAAACATGCCCAACAAATAAGCCTTCATTTAATTGATAAGTACCTAAATAATCTTTAGGATTAAAATCTTCTTCCATTATCTCTTCACCCGTACAAATAGTACGTAATCTAATAATTTCTTTTTCTTTATTAGTTTCATCAACCAAAGCCCAAAGCATTGGATGATTCTCTTGAGATTGTATAGATAATAAAATAGATCCTGAAGGAATTTCAATATCCTGTACATCTTTAATCTTTAATTCATACTTCCAAATTACTTTAATCATAATGTATTTATTTAAATTGTTAATTATTAATTTTTAATTGTTAATTAGCTTAACTAAAGCGATACCTATCATTATCATCTATTATCGTAGTGGTAAATGGAAACCCATCTACCGGTATTTTCTGTATTACCTCAATCAGTCCCGTAGATCCTGTAAATATTACATGTTTCTTTCCATCCACAGCAATTTGCAGCTGGAGACATTTCCCGGTGCCATGGTCTTTGAAAACTTTTGAATCCTCAATTTTATAATGAAATACCACTATCTCCTTATTCAAGATCTTCGACATTTTTATTTTATCACCTTCAAACCCTTTTGAAGTGACATGTATATTAAATTGATTAAAATTGTTCATGTAATAATTTTTTTAATAGATGTTTACTGTCACAATGCTTCGCCCATCCATAGTAAGAAGCTATAGACTGCCAATTCTTCCTTTTAGCTATCATTCTCGCAAAATTCTGTTTAATTGATTTTCTAAGTAAAATATGAGTATGTCTGAATACATACCCAACAAAATCTATCCCGCGGATATCTACAGGAAATATCTGATAATTATGCTTTATTTCCAACTTTAAATTATCCTGCATATAAGCTCTGATATCTGCTAACAATTGATGAAGATAAGGCTTGTTATCAGATAAAATAACAAGATCATCAGCATACCTGAAATAATATTTAACCCTCTTATTTTCCTTTATCCAATGATCAAAATAAGAAAGATAGAAATTAGCAAAATACTGAGATAAATAATTCCCGATCGGTAAGCCTTCAGTACTGTCAATTATCTCATCAAGTAGCCAAAGAAGATCATTATCCTTAATCTTCCTACGAAGTAATTGTTTAAGTATTTTATGATCTACATTAGGATAAAATTTCCTTATGTCAAGCTTCATGCAGTACTGAGTACCTTCAGTATCTTTTAATACCCGTTTCACAGCATACGCTGCCGCGTGTATACCCCTCTTTTTAATACAGCTATAAGTATCCGCTGTAAATGTTGACACGAATATAGGCTCTAAAACATTCATTATTGCATGATGCAAAATTCTATCAGGGAAGTAAGGCAAACAAAATATTAATCGTTCTTTAGGTTCCCATATAGTGAAAGTTTTATAATCAGAAGTTGTATAAGACTTATTTATTAACATATCATGTAGTTTAAGAATGTTTTGCATCTTGTTTTTGTCATGATCGATTACAGCCAATTGTTTTGATTTTCCTTTTCTTGCAATACTGTCAGCAAGCAATAAATTATCAATACTGTAAATTTTTTGATATAAATTCCCTATTCTTTTCATGCCTTTTTTTAAAAAGATCATTTTCGCCCTGAAGCTACCAACGCTCTTAAAATTTTAATTTATTTTTTACTATGTAAGTAAGGTTTATGCTGCAAATTTGTAAAAAGTTGTGAACTGACGTTCGCATTCGTATTATCGTAATTCGAATTCGAATTCGCAAAATCGAACCCCGAACCGGAAGGCAAACAAACACCAGTTGACAGCATACAA
>JBAXLO010000348.1:0-2784 GCA_037134755.1 Bacteroidota bacterium
ATGATTTCCAAAAATGAGAATGACTTTTTAGACGTAAAATATTAATACCAAAAAAAGGAAATGACTTTTTACGCGTAAAATATGATTTCCAAAAATGAGAATGACTTTTTACGCATAAAATATGATTTCCAAAAAACGGGAATGACTTTTTACGTGTAAAATATGATTCCCAAAAAACGGGAATGACTTTTTACACGTAAAATATGATTTCCAAAAATGAGAATGACTTTTTAGACGTAAAATATTAATACCAAAAAACAGAAATGACTTTTTACGCGTAAAATATGATTTCCAAAAAAAGGAAATGACTTTTTACGCGTAAAATATGATTCCCAAAAAACGGGAATGACTTTCCACGCAGAGAACATCAGTGAAATCGGCTAAGCGGTAAGGCATTCTTTTAAATCGCCAAATCACAAAATCACAAATTCGCCAAATACTCTGATAAATACTGCATTTGATTACAAAATTCGTAATTTTTGCCTTCATTCATAATTCATAATTCATAAATCATAATTATTTTCATACCTTTGCAGCCTCTAATGTATCATTAAATACAAACTAATGAGACCTGATTTTAAAAATATTGATTACAAACCAACTGATAAGGACGAACAATCCTTTGCGGAGTGGGAAAAAGAAGCTGGGATTGAAAAGAACTGGATTACGCCAGAACAAATTCCGGTAAAGTCTGTGTATGGCGAAGATGACCTTAAGGGCATGGAACACCTTAATTATGCGGCCGGTATTCCGCCTTTCTTAAGAGGTCCTTATTCTACAATGTATGTGATGAAACCATGGACGGTACGTCAGTATGCCGGTTTCTCAACTGCCGAAGAATCCAATGCATTCTATCGTCGTAATCTTGCTGCCGGTCAAAAAGGGCTATCCGTAGCTTTTGATCTTGCTACCCATCGTGGGTATGATTCTGATCACGAAAGAGTAGAAGGTGATGTAGGTAAAGCCGGCGTAGCTATTGATTCTATTTTGGATATGAAGATTCTCTTCGATCAGATTCCATTGGATAAAATGTCAGTTTCCATGACAATGAATGGTGCTGTACTTCCTGTTTTGGCTTTCTATATAGTGGCAGCCGAAGAACAAGGAGTAAAGATGGAACAATTGAGCGGTACTATACAGAATGATATTTTAAAGGAGTTTATGGTGCGTAATACTTATATTTATCCGCCATTGCCTTCGATGAAAATCATTGCAGATATCTTTGAGTTTACTTCAAAGAATATGCCTAAGTTTAATTCTATTAGTATTTCAGGTTATCACATGCAAGAAGCAGGTGCCACTGCCGATATTGAGTTGGCTTACACTCTTGCAGATGGTTTGGAGTATCTAAGAGCAGGAGTTAATGCAGGTATGGATATCGATGCTTTCGCTCCACGTTTATCGTTCTTCTGGGCTGTTGGGATGAATCATTTTATGGAGATTGCCAAGATGCGTGCAGCACGTATGTTGTGGGCTAAGATCGTTAAGCAATTCAATCCTAAAAATCCAAAGTCTTTAGCATTAAGAACCCATTCGCAAACTTCAGGGTGGAGCTTAACCGAGCAAGATCCTTTTAATAATGTTACCCGTACTTGTATTGAAGCTATGGCTGCTGCTTTGGGTCACACTCAATCTCTTCATACCAATGCTTTGGATGAAGCCATTGCGTTGCCTACAGATTTCTCGGCTCGTATTGCCCGCAATACTCAGATATATATTCAGGAAGAAACCAATGTTTGCAAGGCTGTTGATCCTTGGGCAGGTTCTTATTATGTTGAATCTTTAACTAATGACTTAGCTCAAAAAGCATGGGAGTTGATTGAAGAAGTTGAGAAACTTGGTGGAATGGCTAAAGCTATAGAAACAGGTATCCCAAAGATGCGTATTGAAGAAGCTTCAGCTCGTAAACAAGCTCGTATTGATGCCGGAAAAGATACTATTGTAGGTGTTAATAAATATCGTCTCGAAAAGGAAGCTCCTATTGATACTTTAGAAGTGGATAATACTGCTGTAAGGATTTCTCAGATCGTACGACTTAATAAACTACGTGCTGAAAGAAATAATGAAGAGGTTAAAAAAGCTTTGGAAGCATTAACCGAATCAGCTAAAACAGGAAAAGGAAATCTATTGGAATTAGCTGTTGATGCAGCACGCAAACGTGCAAGTCTGGGCGAAATATCTGATGCATTAGAAACAATATATGGAAGGTATAAAGCTGTGATAAGATCAATTTCAGGAGTGTATTCCTCCGAATCAAAAGATAATGATAGCTTCCACAAAGCTTGCGAACTTGCTGATAAGTTTGCTGCGATGGAAGGTCGTCGTCCACGTATTATGATTGTTAAAATGGGTCAGGACGGTCATGATCGTGGTGCCAAAGTTGTGTCAACAGGTTATGCTGACATAGGTTTTGATGTTGATATCGGGCCTTTATTCCAGACTCCTGCCGAAGCTGCCAAACAAGCTGTAGAAAACGATGTGCATTTTGTTGGGGTATCGTCATTGGCTGCAGGTCATAAGACTTTAGTTCCTCAGATTATCGAAGAACTTAAGAAACTAGGCAGAGAAGATATTATGGTTATTGTTGGCGGAGTTATCCCTGCACAGGATTATGATTTCTTATACAAAGCCGGTGCTTTGGCTATCTTTGGGCCTGGTACTGTTATTTCGGAAGCTGCTATTAAGATGTTAGAAATTATAATCGAAGCTCGAAAATAAAATCTAATACATTATCATAATAATTATAGAAAAAGAGAATCCTTATGGGTTCTCTTTTTTTTATTA
>JBAXLO010000349.1:0-2720 GCA_037134755.1 Bacteroidota bacterium
CCTATCCAATTCTTTTGTATTTCTTTTAAAGATTCGCTCCAGTTAAGCGCATCCAGGCCTTCCAATAATCTTTCTGCGTAAGCTGTAATTCTTAACGACCATTGTCGCATTGATTTTCTTTCGACAGGATGACCTCCTCTTACTGATAAACCTCCGTTTACTTCGTCGTTTGCCAAAACTGTTCCCAAATTGGGGCACCAGTTAACTTGTGTGTCCGAAAGAAAAGCAATACGATAGTTCATTAAGAGCTCTTGTTGCTTTTTCTCGGTATAATTATTCCATTCTTCGGCTGTAAATATTTCGGTTTCGTTGCAAGAAACATCTATATTGGCATTCCCTTCTTTATTAAAAACAGCAATAAGCTGATTTATATGCTCAGCTTTTTTTGTTTTATTATTATAATAATGATTGAAGAGCTGTATAAATGTCCACTGTGTCCATTTATAATAATCGGCATTACAGGTGCGTACTTCCCTATCCCAATCAAAAGAAAAACCTAACTTATCGAGCTGCTGACGGTAGCGTGTAATATTATTTTCGGTAGTAATAGCGGGGTGCTGACCTGTTTGAATTGCATATTGCTCGGCAGGCAAACCATAAGCATCGTAACCCATAGGATGCAGGACGTTGAAGCCTTTATGACGTTTGTATCTTGCGTAAATATCGGAAGCAATGTAGCCAAGCGGATGCCCAACGTGCAAGCCGGCGCCCGAAGGATAAGGGAACATATCCAACACATAATATTTTGGTTTGACAGATATATTTTCGGCCTTAAAAGTTTTATGTTCTTTCCAGTACTGTTGCCACTTTTGCTCTATTTCTTGAAAATTATAGTCCATACTATATAATAAATTAATAAGCTGCAAAAGTAATCAATTACGAATTACGAATTACGAAATCCGAAAAGAAAAAGTACTTAAAGTGCCTAAAATGCCTAAAATACTTAAAATTAAAAGGAAAGCAATTACAAATCATACCATGACTCTGCTCTTTTAGACGACCGATGACATTAGGGACACCGAGCGCAGCCGAGGTGCATTTGCTTAAGTTGTATATTGTTTATTGGTTTGTATTTTTTGTTATTCGATAATGGCTATTTTATTGCCTTACTTATTAATTATAATTACTTCCATTCCCAATTTTCTTCAATGTTATATTTTATATTTAAATAGATTGCAAGCTCCTTAAGATAGGATATTAATAAATTTATATCATTAATTTTATCTTTAGGTAGAATATATACTTGCCCTGATTTTAATTTTATAAAAATATTTGTAGAAATTTCATCAATTTTATCAATTTCTTTTGTCAATACTTTGCTTTCATTTCCATTATATTTTGTTAAAATAAAATCATTATTGAATTCTAAAATGTTATTTATACCAAATTTATCTTTAGCATTTTTTTTATTCCAATTTTTATATGATCTAGCGATATTTCTTTTATCTCTTAATGGAATAAGAAAATACCATAAAATTGCTATTGCTATTAATGTTATAGAGAATATCCAATGACCGGTAATTAGAAATGTTAAACCAAATACAAAGTTAATAATAGGAATATGAATTTTAGTTTTTTGTCTTCTTTTATTAATAATTTCTGACTTGGATGCAACATAAAGTTGATAAGTTAATAAGTCATTTTCATCATAATAATACTCGATTTCCATTATATTTATATTATGTTTTTTTAAATTATTGTTTTTTTATATTTCCCCGACAAACTTACAAAAATTTTATCATACCAAAGAGAAAAAAAGAATATCAATTACAAATCACACCTCGACTACGCTCGGTGACCGATGATATTAGCCTCACCAACCAACCATATTAGGGTCACCGAGCGCAGCCGAAGTGTGATAGTTTTATTAATTATATTTCGATGGATATATTCACTTTCCCACCTAGACCTCTTTCTACAATATCAAACAAAGTACTTAATGTCATGTTGCTTCCGTTGTTTTCTATTCTTGAGATATAGGTTCTTTTCTTATCAATTATTTGCCCAAGCTCTTCTTGAGTCATGTGTTTGGATTCTCTTGCCTTTTTTAACAATAAGCCTATCTTTAACGATTCGGCTTCTCTTTCCAGATTGTCTCTTCTTTCAGTTCCTTTTTCGCCATAAACCTTGTCTTTGATGTCTGACCAGGTTGAAATGCTGTTGTTATTGTTTTTTGTTTCCATAATATTCTTTCATTAATAGTAATGCTTTTTCAATTTCTTTCTTTGGTGTTTTTTGTGTCTTCTTTTGAAAGCCGTTTAGTAATATAACTAATTTACCTTTGTCAAAAAAACAAAACACACGCCATATATCAGTTCCAAGTTGAATCCTTGCTTCATAAAGTCCGTTTGTGCCGCTTATTTGCTTTAAGTAGTTTTTTGGAATTCTTTCTAAAGTCTCAATTACTTCCAATATTTTAAATATTTTATCTTGAACTTTTGTTGGTTGTTGCACTAAGAAATCTTCAAAATAGTTTTTATATGCAATTATTTCCCGGACTTTTTCCATGGTATCTTAATTAGTTTGCAAAGGTAACTTAAAAGTTACAATTTGCCAAATGAAATTATAATTTATTATTAGATAAAAACAGGAAAAGGTGCTTTGAACTCTACACTCCCGCCTTGGTTCAGCTATATGAAAGATGATATTAGGGTCACCGAGCGCAGCCGAGACGGGAGAGGTTATTCCTTTACAAACTTCCTTACCACAGTTTCTTTATC
>JBAXLO010000350.1:0-2653 GCA_037134755.1 Bacteroidota bacterium
CTAATACCGATGTTTCGGAATTTACAGGATACGTTGAATTAAGAATTAACTAAAGTAAGTACTTGCCTGCCTGCCGGTAGGCAGGAAGTACTTGAAGTTTGAAGTGCCTAAAGTTGGAAGCAATTTTAGGCACTTCAAACTTTAGGCATTTTAGGGACTATTGTGTTTTCCTAATAGCCTAATAGTCTAATAGTCTAAAAGCCTTTCCCCTTTTAACAAAAACTTAAGTAAAATAAGTAAGCTCTTATATTAATAAAAATACTACATTTGCATTCTGGAAAATCCATAATTTAAGTTCGTAATTACAATATATTAATACAATGAAAAAGACTATTACAACCCTTATTATCGCTTTGTTATTGATGAATACTTCTATTTTTGCTCAAACAACATTTAAAGAATACAAAGCCGGACATATTTTTTACATAAGCCTCCCCGACTATATGAGCAAAACTGCGGGACTTAATAATGCTGCAATACTTCAGTTTAAGAATGTAATTAAAGATGTGGCAGGCTTTGTGATCGAAGATAATAAAGAAGAATTGAAACTTGCCGAAATTAATTATACTTCTATAAACGAATATTATGAAGATATAATTAAAGACTTTGCAAAAGATGTTGAAAAAAGGACTGTTTCGGAACCGAAAAGTAAGAAGATAGGAGAAACAAACTTTGTGGAAACAGATGTAACCTATCATGATACCGAAGCAAATATTGACATTTACTATTTTATTGGTTTAGCCGAAACAGCAACTGCGTATTACAAAGTTTTTTGTTGGGGCACCCTCGAAAATAAAGATAAGTATAAAGCTGATTTTGAAAAGACATTATATAGTTTAAAAGACTAGTTTAAACAAATATAATTTATTAATTCCATAATACAATCACAACAAAGTACTAAAATGCAATACGGAAACTTTTCGAAAGACGGCAAAGAGTATATCATTGACAAGATGAATACCCCAAGCCCATGGATCAATTATCTTTACAACGGCAGATATTTTACAAGCATCTCCAACAATGGCGGTGGGATGAGTTACTTTAAGAGTCCGCTACATGGACGCGTAACCCGTTATCGTATCAATGAGGTTCCTCACGACAGACCGGGGAAATATATTTATGTTAAAGATAATGAAACAGGCGAAGTATGGAGCTTAACCTGGCAGCCTGTCGGCAAACATTTGGAAGCTTATAAGCTTGCTCATGGTTTTGGGTACACCCGTTCTGAGGCTAAAATTAATGGTATTGATTCTACTGTTCTTTATTTCGTTCCTCAGGATGAAGATCAGGAATTGTGGAAGACAACTTTAAAAAATATTAGTGATAAACCCCGCAAACTTTCTGTATATGGTTATTCAGAGCTGGCATTAGGGCATGCTTTAGTTGATTTAATTAATCAATGCGATGACCAGCATTTCAATCGATCGCATTTTGAAAAAGATTTGAATGCTATCTTCTCAACTAAGACTTATTGGGTTACCCAATCAAAAGGAACCCAGCAACAAGAGAATAAAGAATGGGATCAATGGACGTTCTTTACTTCTAATCTTCCGGCTGTTGGTTACGAAACTGTTCGCGAACGCTTCATAGGTTTATATAGAAATGAAAACAATCCCGAAAGTATAGAGAAAGACAATCTTTCGTGTCAGGATACTGATTTTGGTAATGTTGTTAATGCTTTAAAGATAGATATCGAACTTAAGCCTGGTGAATCTAAAGACCTTATCTTTACTTTAGGTGTGATTGAAAAGCTTAAGTTGGATGAACTCAAAGAACAAAGAGTTAATAAGTATAAAGATGTAGCTGCTGTTGACGCTGCATTTGCCAAAGTAAATAAAGTTTGGGACGATTATTTCGCTCATACTTCCGTTGAAACTCCTGATGAAGATGTAAATATCTTTATGAAGTACTGGATACCTTATCAAGCCAAAGTTGCCTTTGATGTAGGTCGTGTGGCAAGCTTTTATTATTGGGGAATAGGCAGAGGTTTCGGCTTCCGCGATACTGCTCAGGATACTATTGCAGTTACTATTTCAAATCCTGATAAAGCTAAGGAACGTATTCTTTTGCTTTCGCGACAAATGAGAACTGATGGTAAAGTTTATCATCATTTCCATGGAGATGGCGAAGGTGAATTCACTCATCATTGTGATGATCCTTTATGGTATATGCTTGCAGTTTGTGAATACTTAAAAGAAACCGGAGATTTTGATTTATTAAACAATAAACAGCGCTTTATTGACGAAGGAAAAGAAGGAACTGTTCTTGATCACATGCTTGCTGTGGTTAATTATGCTAAGAATAACTTAGGTGTGCATGGTCTACCTATCTTCGGAAGAGGCGATTGGAATGATACTTTGGATTATATAGGTGGTGATGAAGGTGGTGAAAGCGTTTGGGGTGGTATGTTCTATGCTGCCATGCTTAATCTCTTTATCGAGCTTTTGGAATACATAGGTAAGGATAAAGAAAAGGAAGAGGTTTTGTTTGTTCGTGATATGCTTGTTAAAGCTGTTGATGATAACTGCTGGGATGGTGAATGGTATATCCGTGCTTTCGGTGGAAAGGGCCGTAAAGTAGGCTCTAAGGAGAATACTTATGGTAAGATCTTTTTAAATACTCAGATATGGCCTGTTCTTGCCGGCTTCCCTGA
>JBAXLO010000351.1:0-2626 GCA_037134755.1 Bacteroidota bacterium
TACAAAATTATTCCAATACAAACTATTTTTATTTTTATTTTAAAAAGAATATTACCAAAACAATTTTGGTATGATAATAATTTGTATGTTTGTAAAATAATTAAAAATCATAATGAAAAAGACAATACTATATCCTTTAGAATATTTGTTTGTTAGTCAATGTAATTTTAGTAGAAGTCTTAATTCAAAAGGGGATTTCTATGATACAGCATATAAGACTATTTCGTTATTAATGGGAATTAATCTTGCTTCAATAATCATGGTGTTTAAATTTTTTATAGGATTTGAATATAAATTATCAACAATAATGCTTTTTATTATATTCTTTTTACCCATGTTTATATTAAATTACTACATCTTTATGAAAAATAATAGAAAAATAATATTGTATAAAGAGATAAAAGTAACATCATTATGTTCGATAATATATTTTATTTGTACAATGATTTTTATGATTATCTCAGCTTATATTAATCGAATAGATAATTAAAGATTTTTTATCTAACATTAATATAAACAAAAAGCTCGCTTCCTAAGAAACGAGCCTAACAAAAAGAAATCTTATTAAAACAATTTTGGTATGATAATAATTTGTATGTTTGTGGAGGTTTTAATTTCAAAAGATATGAAGAAAATAATTTTTATTATCTGTTGCTTTTTTTTTATTTTATTTAATAATTGTTTGGCACAACAAAACAATATTGAGAAAGTATATATCGATGCTCTGGAATATATTAAAACTAACAAAAAAGTTAAAGAAGAAGTTCTTATTCAATTTAGTTCTACGAAACATAGAAGAAATGTTTCAAGTAGAAAATATTTTAAGAAGGATAAATTTTCTTTTTATTTAAATAAAACAATTTATGATCAATCTGATTATCTTTGCTTAAATAGTTATAAAGATTCCGTTTCTAAATATTTATTAGATTCAAATATTTATAATTCTTTTAGATTTAATGATACCGTTTTAAATAAGCTTGACATTAAAAAATTATCTGCAATTTATAGTTCAGATACATTAACAACACCTTATATAGTCGAGTTTTCAAGTATTGTTAAAAACTATTTTATTGGATCTATTTATATTAAAAATTACACTACACATCTGAATTCATTTAGAGATAGTAGAATAGAAATTTTATTTATTCTTGATGAAAACAGTAAGATAAAAAAAACTTTCTTTTCGGGTCTTTATATTGGAGTTTAAAAATTGATATTAAGATGTTGATTTTTTAAAACATAATATGTTAATAATTAAAAAAAGGCTCGCTTCATAAGAAACGAGCCTTTTTGTTTACTCTGTAGAGACGTTGCATGCAACGTCTCTACCCAAATAAATATTATTATTGTAAAGGTGTAACCACCTCAAGCAATTCAGGAAGATCCATTCCTAAATTCTTTAAATGCTCAATGGTTGGAACACCGTTCTTGTTCCAGCCTCTACGTTTGTAAACTGCATCCAACAGTTGTTCGTAACGGTCTTCGCGATAAGCACGGGTAATAGCTACCTTTTCTTCGGTAGTTTTGCCTTCAGGATTAACACCTATAAGTTCTAACATCTGCTTATCGTATCTTTCCTGACGTGATAAGTATTCTTCAACAGTTACAGGGCCTGCTGCACGATAAGGTTGTGCATCATCTTTACGAACACCATGACCTTTGCGGATATTAAAGATACGTTGGAAATTATAAACTCTCTCCGATTGGCGAATCATTTCGTGTTTATCAATATTGCCACCTGTTACAGCATTGTAAATGGTAACATAATTGTCAACATGCTGCGGTACTTTAGCGGGTTCATCTGTTTCGGCATTATCTGCAGGTTCCACATCATTCCATGGAAGCTTGCACAATCCCATCAAACCAAACCAGGTACGGAACATAGGGAAATAATGTAAAGCCTCAGCCTTCTTTTCGAAAGTAGGAATCTGATTGTTTACCATATCCATAAATATCAACCAGGCTTCATCATGCTGAGGACCTTTATTAGTCATAGCATATCCACCTTGTTGTGCCAACGATTCCTTAGATACATACTCTGAATATTCAAGACCTTTGTTCTCCATCCCGAAATCATTCATAGTTGCATAATCACTCCAACCTTGTGCTTCAAAGTAATATTTCATCTTGCGGATACCCATACCTGCAATCTTACCAAAGCCTTCGCCACGTGCCAACTGATGCAAAGCTTCCATAGCATCGTCAGCATTACCCCAGTTAAACTTTAAGCCACCTGTACGTTCTTCGTTAAGTATGCCTCTTTCCCAACATTCCATAACGAAACCCATTAGCGTACCCCACGAAATAGTACAAACTCCATAAGTATCGCAATAGAAGTTAGATTCAATAATATAATCAGGATTAAAGATACCGCAGTTAGAACCCAAACCACCTACGTTTTCGTATTCAGGACCGTCAACAATAACTGAAGAATCTTTGTAAGGACCTGTTCTTAGTTTATAATTATCAACACCTTTGGCGCAAGCCATATTACAACCAATCCAGCAACCATCAGGTACTCCTTGTGTAAAATAACTCTTCCAAACTTCTGAATCTATCTTAGGAGTATCCACATGTTTACCAAACTTAAAGTTGTGAGTAGGCAAAAGATCATAAGCATCCATAA
>JBAXLO010000352.1:0-2602 GCA_037134755.1 Bacteroidota bacterium
AGTTAAGAAACGACTGTTTCAGAAAATAAATCAAAAATAAATATTTTATCACATTATGCTTTTTTCGTAATTCGTAATTTTTACCTGTCGAAGGTAGGCGTAATTTGTAATTTTTTTTCCGACATCAGCTCATTTACGCTACAAAACAAGATTAAAAAAATATTCTAACAAAATTTAAATAACAATTAAAGTGAGCAATCCACGAGTCCCGACAACGAGAACTTAAATAAATGCACAAAAGATTATTTCGGGACGGCTTGGGTTGCGTTATTTTTTTAATTGTAGTTTTGAAGTAAATGAGGTGCAGTCTTTGAATTTTGTTACTTTTGTTCAATCAAAAGTAAATAAAGTAAAAAAAAAATCTATTTATTATAATTGGAGAAAATGTAAACCAAAATTAAGGCATATTTCAACTCCGTTGGAGAAAATGCAAACAAAAATTAAGGCATATTTCAACTTCATTGGAGAAAATGTAAACTAAAATTAAGGGATATTTCAACTCCGTTGGAGAAAATGTAAACTAAAATTAAGAGACATTTCAACTCCGTTGGAGAAAATGCAAACCAAAATTGAGGAATTTGCAAACAAAATACACGCATATTTTTTTAGTAGAAATGGATTTTTCAACTCCGTTAAGACATATTTCAACTCCGTTCAAGGATATTTCATTTCTGTTAAGCCATATTAAAGTTTCGTTAAAGCATATTTTATCTCCGTTAAGGCATATTCAACTCCGTTAAGGCATATTTCAACTTCATTAAGGCATATTTCAGTTCCGTTAAGGCATATTTCAAGTCCGTTAAAGGATATTTTTTCAAAAAACACGGCAATATCAATGGTTTTGCTAATTCTACCTTAATTTTAGGCACTCCAAACTTCAAACTTTAGGCATTATTTCCCGTAATTCTTAATTCTTAATTCGTAATTGTATTCAATTGTACGTAAATTAACAAATATATGCTTACTATGTTTAATACTGCAAAGATAAAAAAATAAGGCTTTACTAAGTATTTTTATTGTTATGATTTTTATGATGTTTTTTGTATTTATAACCGAAGAGAAGGTTTAAATATAAATGAAGTGAAGGAATAAATGACTAATAATCTAACCATCATTGCGAAAGAAGTGAAGCAATCTCTTTCTTTTGTTTTCATTCATAATTCATAATTATTCTTATGTTTATAACCAAAGTCAGGGTTTAAATATAAATGAAGTGAAGGAATAAATGACTATTAATCTTACCATCATTGCTAAAGAAGTGAAGCAATCTCTTTCTACACATAAAAAACAGATTACTTCGTTATGCCTCCTACCAATGACATCATTTTTAGTCATAAATGACATATATGAGTGGACTCAAACTTGTAATTTAAGTATTGGTAAATTTTTTATTCTTTTCTTTTGTAAATCATTTTTTTCATGCAAAGTCGCTAAGGTTTTCGCAAAGGTACGCAAAGAAAATAATTTGGTGATGTGATAATTTGAAGATTTGGTGATTTGTTGATTTAAAAAAACCTTATTTATCCTAATTAACTTTAGTAGCTATAAATATAGAATAAAACAAAACCTTATTAACTTATTAATAATTAAAGGAACAAAAACGGTGGACAAATGGGACTGTTGTTTTTTGTCCTTATATATTCATTGGGAGATAACTGACGTTGAAGTTGAATTGCTTTCTTTTTCAATTATTTAATATTTTTAATGCGTTCCAAAATTACTCTCTCTTTTTCTTTCTCACGAAATTCGCTTTTACCAAATTCTATTTCAATATATTCAATCTTACCATCATCTTCTTCGAGTATATATTTAGAAATTTCAAATTCTTTATTAATTTTAAATCCATTTTTTTTGGCAAATGCAATACCACCATATATAATATTATGAGCTAAACTGTAAGCAATTTCAACTAGTATGTGTTTTTCACTTATTTTAGGAGTTAATAATCCAATAAATTCCTCCAACTCATCTTTAGTATAATTAAAATGAGTTCCCGATTGAAAAAGTCCTTGATAATAAGTATCAACAAAATAAAATCCTAATGTAAAATTACCATTTTTATGCTGACGAGCAATTATAATATTTGTCAGATCTGACTACTTTTCTTAAAATATCTAAGAAAAACCCATTTAGCGGAAACCGCTCGGCATTTGGCGGAAACCAAAAAACTTTTGGCGAAGACCGCAAAAGTTTTGTTTTAGACTTTTGAACTTTTAGGGAAGACCAAAATAGTTTTGGCGGAGACCGCTCGGCATTTGGCGAAGACCACAAAAGTTTTGTTTTAGACATCTCGGCATTTGGCGAAGACCAAAATAGTTTTGTTTTAGACATTTGAACTTTTGGCGAAGATCATAATATTTTTAGGGAAGACCAAAATAGTTTTGTTTTGGGTTTTTGAACTTTTAGGGAAGACCAAAATAGTTTTGGCGAAAGTCTATTATTGTGTGGTTTAAGTAAAAAGTTATAAGTGAAAAGTGAAAAGTAAAATTTCACGCAAAGGGACGCAAAGGTTTCCGCAAAGGGACGCAAAGGTTTTCGCAAAGGGGTGCAAAGAAAATAATTTGGTGATTTAAAAAAACCTTATTTATGTTCATTAACCTTA
>JBAXLO010000353.1:0-2575 GCA_037134755.1 Bacteroidota bacterium
TGTAATTAGCAACTTTGCACCACCAGATTTTCGCAACAGAAAATCACCAGTTGTAAAATAAAAAGCCCTCATCTTTGTAGTAGCAATACATAAAAAAGATGAAGGCAAAACACAACAACAAAAAAGTTATTATGTGGTACAAAGTTAAAGAATTAAATTCAAAAGGACTTAATAAAAGTCAAATTTCAAGAGAACTAAGTCTTGATCGTTCAACAGTACGGAAGTATTTAAATATGAATGAAGAAGATTTCTATCAATGGATAGAGAAACCTCGTTGTCTTCCCAATAAGCTTCAGGATTATTATGATTTCATTAAAAAGTTATTGGAAGGTTGTTCGTCTTTATCGGCTTCTCAAATAGAAGATCGTTTAAAAGAAAACTATTCGGAACCGCCTCTGGTTCATAGTAAAACTGTGTATAATTTTGTACAAAAAATACGAAGAATAGAAAACATAAAGAAGACAGCAGATGCTCAACCCCGAAGATATCAGAAGTTGCCTGAGTTAGAATATGGGCATCAGGCCCAGGCAGATTTTGGACAGTATTATATGCTGACAAAAGATAATAGTCGAAAGAAGGTACATTTTATGGTGATGGTTTTATGTAGATCCCGTTACAAGTTTGTTTATTTTCAAGATAAACCATTTACAAGTTCAACTACTATTATTGCACATGAAAAAGGCTTACAGTATTTTGGTGGACAACCTCGGGAGATTGTGTATGATCAGGATAGAGTCTTGATTGTAGATGAGAATCTGGGAGATATCTTATTGACAAGAGAATTTAGTTCCTATTGCAAACAGATGGATTTTAAGCCTGTATTTTGTCGTAAATCAGATCCTGAAAGTAAAGGAAAAGTGGAAAATGTAGTTGGTTTTGTGAAGAAAAACTTTTTGCGAGGACGTATTTATTCTACACTTAATGATCTTAACTCAAGAGCCTTGGGTTGGTTGGAACGTACAGGAAACGGCAAAGAGCATGCTGGAATCAAGAAGATTCCTTCTCAGGAATGGATTATAGAGCAGCCCTATTTAAAGCTTCTAAGGCCAGGTATTACAATGAAAGAAGAATTGAAAAAATATAAGGTTCGTAAAGATAATACCATTAGCTATAAAAGTAATTTTTACACTTTACCACTGGGGACATACTCCAATGCAGATACTTGGATTTTATTAGAAGAAGCGGATGATATGGTTTATCTCTATACGATAGACAATGAACTTTTAACCACTCATCTGGCAAGTACTGAAAAAGGATCAACGGTCAGTAATAAGGATCATCGCAGAGATAAAAGTGAAAGTATATCGGTCTTAAAAGAATCTATTTTAAAGATGTTGCCTGGCACTGAAAAATCAACAGTCTTTATTGAACGACTTCAAAAAGATAAGCCTCGCTATCTGAGAGATAATCTCTTGATAATAGAAAGGAAAGGGAAAGAAATGCCTTCTGAGTTTTTATCTTTAGCATTAACTTTTTGCTTAGAAAACAACATTTTCAATGGTAATCAATTAATAGAAATAGCCAATCATTATAAAACCCAAACAGAGCAAGAATCAAAAGTAAAATACAATATACCAGAAATAAAGTTGAATAATAATTTACAAATAATGACAACAACAATACAAACGAGTAAAATTAGTCTTTACGAAAACATCATGTAATTATGGAAAAGATAAACCAAATAAAGCAATATGCCGATTATCTGAGATTAACACTACTACGCAATCAAGCAGAAAATTTTATCCATCAGGCACAAATAGATAAATCAACACATCTTGATTATACCCATAGCATGTTAGAAAAAGAAGTGTTACAGCGACAAAAAACAGATTTGGACAGACGTGTTAAATTAGCACATCTTCCAAGAAATTACGATTTAAATCATTATGATTACAATTTTTCATCTAGTATTAATAAAGCTCAAATGAAAGAACTTAGAGAATTATTGTGGATGGAACAAGCTTACAACATCATGTTAATGGGCCCAAGCGGAACTGGAAAGTCTTATATTGCAGCAGGATTGGTTAATGATGCTGTAAACAAAGGATACAGGGCTTACTTTACTACGATGGAAGATATAATAGATGTACTAAAAATGAAAGAGATGACAGCATCAGCTTTGAGTAATTACAATCGGTATTTAAAAGCTCATTTAATTGCCATTGATGACATTATGATGCTGCCAATAAAGAAACATGAAGCAGTCTCTTTTTTTAATCTGATAAACCATCTGCACGAACAATGCTCAATAATAATTACAACGAATAAGTCGCCAAAACAATGGGCAGAAACACTGGATGATGAAGTTTTAGCAACTGCTTTATTGGATAGAATACTATACCATTGCGAAGTGATTAAATTAGAAGGAAATAGTTACAGGATGGAGAACCGAAAGAATATACTGAGCAAAGCCGTTGATTTAACAACTTAAAAAGCCCTGCTTCCATCGGTCGCTCCACTACGTTTCGCTCACTTGGAAGCAGGGCTTTTTAAACAACAATGAACACTCTTTTTTTAAACTAAACTGACGATTTAGTATTGCGAAAAATTGGTGAAATTAAAGTTGCTAATTACA
>JBAXLO010000354.1:0-2563 GCA_037134755.1 Bacteroidota bacterium
AGTTTAAGTGTTACCGAAGATAATTTATCAGTAAAAGAAGTTCTTTTTTCATTAATAAATAACTTATCAATCTCTGGTTTTAAACTCTCGCTTACAACCAGATTGGTTTCAAACACTCCTTGCACAAAAATATAAAAGACTTCATTATTATTAGCTATCTTTTTTAATAATTTAATATGTTTTTCGACAAGAGAATCGGAATTCTTAAAAGTGTAATCAACCAATTTAGAGCGAACAATAATATCAATAATCTGTGCTAATGCTTTTTCTAACTTAATAGTGCTTTTTAAATGTGTTTGATTCTGATATCTTTTTAAAGCCATCACAATTGTTCCGGTTTCAACTTTATCCATATATTGCAGCTCCACATCTTGCTTTAACTGACGAGCTAATGATGATAAATTAATTAAGCCATCGCCTAGTAATTCGGCTAAAAATGGCTTACGTATTATTAAATCACCTACTATTTGCGATACAGTTTTCATTAAATTAAAGTTTATGTCTGCAAAATTAATACAATTTTATAACATTTTGTTAAATTTCATACATTCTATAAAGATTTTGTCATAAAAATATAAATTCTATTATAATCATTAAATCCGTCTTAATTTTGCACATTATTTGTACTAGCATACAATAATATCTTAAAAAATTAATAAAATGATTGTTTTAAAATTTGGGGGAACTTCAGTTGGTTCAGTAGAAAATATAATTCAGGTTGCTAAACTTATCAATAACGATAATCGAAAGATAGTAGTACTTTCGGCTATGTCGGGGATTACAGATAAGCTTTACGAGATATCCTATTATCATAAATTAAATCAACTTGTAAGTGCTAATGAAGTAATTGAAATCATAAGGACAAGATTCCAATCAACTGCACAAGCATTGCTTACCGAAAGCAAAATGTTTGATAAATTTATTCGTATCCTTGATGAAAAGATAATTGTTCTCAATGCTCTTATTCATAATGACTACCCTGAGATTGTTAAGAATGAATTGATAATACAGGGGGAACTAATAACATCAGAAATGGTGCAGGTGTATATGGAGCAACAAAAGATTGCGTCTGTGCTGCTTAATGCTGTCAATTTTATGTCGGTAAATGCAGATAGAGAGCCTAATTATATGAATATTGAAAGCAGACTTAAAGAAGAACTTAAAAAACATGAGGATGCTAAGCTGTTTATAACTCAGGGCTTTGTTTGTTTAAATCATAAAGGCGAAATTGATAATCTCAATAGAGGCGGAAGCGATTTTACAGCTACAATAATAGGTTCGGTTATCAATGCCGACGAAATACAGATTTGGTCGGATATTGACGGGATGCATAACAATGATCCACGCTTTGTTGACAATACTAAATGCATCCAAAACATGTCGTATCAGGAAGCCGAAGAATTGGCTTATTTTGGTGCTAAAGTATTACATCCTACCTGTATTTATCCTGCCAAAGTAAAAGGAATACCTGTATTATTAAAAAATACATTAAGACCCGAAAGCACCGGCACCCTAATTTCTACTTTTACTGAAAAGGTAGGAATTAAAGCCATAGCTGCCAAAGATAAGATAACAGCGATAAGAATACAGTCGGGGAGAATGCTTTTGGCGTTTGGATTCCTTAGCAGGATATTCGAAATTTTTAATCAGTTTAAGACTCCTGTTGACATGATTACCACATCCGAAGTTTCGATATCAGTTACGATTGACAATACATCTAATCTTGATAATATTGTGAAAGAATTACAGAAAGTAGGCGACGTAGAAGTAATCCCTGACCAAACACTTATCTGTTTGGTAGGAAATTTGGGAGCCGAAACTAAAGGAGAATTGAGCAGGATACTTATTGCGTTAAAAGAGATTCCTATAAGGATGGTTTCCTACGGTTCCAATAGTAATAACGTAACTTTATTGGTAAACTCCGAACATAAAAAACAAGCGCTACAAGATTTACATACTAACCTTTTTAATAACTAAATACTATGTGTCTCGAAAAATATACAGCAAAGTTTCAAGGTTTGTCAACACCTTTTTATTTTTATGATGTGCAACTTTTAAATGATACTATAAATACATTAAAACAAGCATCTGATAAATATAAGTATCATATTCATTATTCGTTAAAAGCCAATTCTAATCCTAAGATATTAGAGCTTTTAAAAGATAATGGCTTTGGCGCAGATTGCGTAAGCGGCAACGAAATTAAACTTGCAATTAATACAGGTTTCTCTAAAGATAGTATTGTGTTTGCAGGAGTTGGCAAAACGGATGCCGAAATAGAAATAGCTTTGCAAAACGACATCTTTTGTTTTAATTGCGAATCGATGGATGAGATTTTTGTAATAAATGAGCTGGCTCTCAAAAACAAAAAGGTCGCTTCTATAGCTTTAAGGATAAACCCGGCTGTGGATGCGCATACTCACAAACATATTAATACAGGTGTAGATACAAGTAAGTTTGGGATAGAAAAAGAGGATATTTCGATGGTTTGTGATAACATAAAACTTTTAAATAATATCAATCTTATTGGCTTGCATGTGCATATTGGCTCGCAGATTACCGA
>JBAXLO010000355.1:0-2560 GCA_037134755.1 Bacteroidota bacterium
GTTAAGATTTATAGAGATTTAAAAAACTCTATTGATACTGCAAGAGAAGAAGGAAGTGATAAAAGAGCTATTGAAATTGCAAAAAGCTTAAAAATGTTAGGTGTTGATATAAAAACTATTCAAGAATCAACTGGTCTTTCAAAAGGGCAAATTGAAAAATTATAATACTTTTGTATGACATTTAAAAATGTTAATCTATTTAAAATAGCAGAAATAGCTAAATTTAATCCTGATGAAAGAATGGATTATGAAGAGAGTGTTAAGATTTATAGAGATTTAAAAAACTCTATTGATACTGCAAGAGAAGAAGGAATCGGAGTTGGGAAAGTTCAAATAGCAAAAGAAATGATTTTAGAGAATGAGCCTATTGATAAGATAATAAAATATACAAAACTTACAAAATCTCAAATAGATGATATTATTAAAGAGTTAAGATCAAATAAGTAAAATTATGAAATCATTGATTGATCAAAAATATGATTACGAAGAGAGTGTTAAGATTTATAGAGATTTAAAAAACTCTATTGATACTGCAAGAGAAGAAGGAAGTGATAAAAGAACTATTGAAATTGCAAAGGAAATGATTTTAGAAAATGAACATATTGACAAAATAATAAAATACACAAAACTTACAAAATCTCAAATTGAGGGTATTATTAAAGAGTTAAAATCAAATAAGTAATATGTTGTTTTAAATTTAATGCGTTTTTTTACTTCTCTTTTATATTTAAACCCTGACTTGACAACCCCACCTAACCTCCCCTGAGAGGGGAGGGATTTGATTTCAGGTATTTATGGAGATTATATTTCATTTAAAAGTAATTATATTGCTTCTTTTCTTTTGTATTTAAACCCGAGCTTCGGTTATAAATATAAGAATAATTATGAATTATGAATTATGAATTATGAATGAAGGCAATAGAAAGAGATTGCTTCGTTGTTCCTCCTCGCAATGACGGTTGAGTAAAACGCAATGACGGCGTTGAAAATTAACCGCTAAGCCGGTAATCGGCTAAGCGGTAAGGTTGAATTTCTTCTACCAATATTTAGGTTTAAACGGGAACTCTCGTAATAGTTCGCCTGAATAGTAGAACTCATAAGCCAAGGCACCAAATGTATACACCCTTTCGTTAATAGTAACATGAGAGCCGCCAACCTTAGGAGCAGGGCCGGGTTTGGACCATTCGAAGCCTACATTATATAAGGTAGCTAATATCTCTGGTCGGTTTGAAATATCAAATCCTGCCTTGCGCCACTGCTCTCTTACCTGCCTTAGAATAATTGCAGCATACAGATAAGAATAAAAATGATTCCTATAATTAATTAAACGGGTATAACGCTCTTTGTTAGGGTCGGAGGAATAGAAATCAAGTAAGTGATTGTATTCTTTCCCCAGATAAAAAGGAGAAAGACTGTCTTTAAGAAAGCGCTCAACCTTAAGGCTGGTTTCCTCTTTAATACCTGTAACTCCCATTGAGAACTTAGCTTCAACCGACAATATCTTTAACGGACTGATAACTTTCTTATAAACTTCGCGTGTGGAGTTGAAGAGACGCATCTGCTCGCCCAAAAGAACTGAAACAATTAAACGTGGTTCAACATGGGTAACCTTAGCAGCACTATCAATCAGAGCCGAATCTTTAACAACCGACAGTTTGAAGTCTTCCCATTCAACAATATTCATCCATTCAAACACACTTTTATTGGCATTGCTACTCTTTACATTTTGACTTAATGATTCGGGTGTTGCTTTAAGTTTTTCCTGAAATGCCTGGTTGTCCTGAAGACGAAGATTAACGGCATCAAACATCTTCTCAGCTAAAACAATATCTTTATGCTGCATCCACGAATCATGAATGAGCTTAGCATTTTGAGGATAATATTCGTTTAAAACCTTAAGCTTATAATATAAAAGTGCAGCTTTATCAATTGCAGTCTGATTGGTGTCTTTTTCTAATTTAGTATAATCTTTCTCACCATTCTTTTGGAAATATCTATCGTTAAAATCAACTGCTCCGGGATCATTAAACAAATGAAGCTTTATGGCAAAGAAAGAAGTGGTGAGCACGAAGCCAATGATTGCATACAGAATAAACAACACATAGATAGTAATGCGAAGTTTCTTATTCTTTTTAAAGCTTGCGATAGGATTAAACTTCATGATTTGATTTTATGGTTAGGACTTTCTTCTTATACCAATAACATTTGGCATCTTGCGAAACTTATCGTTGCGATCGTGCGCATAAGTCCGCGAAACATAACTTCCAAACTTCTCAATAACAGTATCGCCACTATTGACATATAAAGAAGCTTCGGGACCACCCTCCAGATACATCGCAGAGTGAATACCTATAGGCAAACTAAGCAAGAATTTTGAAAACTCATTAGGAGTGTAAGGAGTTCTGGTGAAAATAAAAAGCGCATTGCCATCTTTATCAACAGCCAACACCACCATACTGCATCTCATCTTATGTTTCTGAATCCATTCAACAGGCTTGCCATTATTGTCAATCATGCGCATACACTGTGTGCATGAGTTATATTTGTCTTTATAAGTATC
>JBAXLO010000356.1:0-2559 GCA_037134755.1 Bacteroidota bacterium
TGAAGCAAAACAAATTTTCAACAACATTGCATTAAATCCGAAACACAAACTTTATCTGAATGCTCTCAAAGCCCTGAAGGCTATGTAAATTAACATAAGCAACCCACCTAAGCCAAATATAAGTATCAACTTATATCTTTTATAAAGAGACGGTCTGTATATTTCGCCATCACAACCTTCTAATCTGAAACCAGCCCAGTAAATAGGATTTCTTAAATCTGGGTCACTTACTTTTTTCAAAAAATGCTTTTTTGCTATCCATAATGCTTCTGACTTTTTATATCCCTTATCAATTAATGTATAAAATTCAGATAGGATTTCTGCACTTGTTTTGTCATCAAGTCGCCACGGTGTGGTAATAACAGATTTCACCCCATTTTTCAAAAGAATTCGACTAATATCTAATTTACCATCATAAACTTCAAAATAAGACAGACCTGAATTGCATGATGCTACAACAGCAAGATTAGCTTTATAATTAAATAAACCTAAATAATTTTCAGTAATAGTTGTATCATCAAAAATGTAAAATTTTTCTAATGTAGACATGTTTCTATAGATTAAATCTTTTAAGAGCATTCCATCTAATTTTTCATGGGCAGCTATGTGCATGATGTTATAATTTGGTGATTCGTAGCTAGATTTATTAAGTTCTTTTTTAGTTTTTACTGTTATAGATTTGTATTCATTACTCAACTTTTTACTTAACATCTTATTAAATGGTAACTGGTTTTCTCTTTCTGAATTTACATAATCTGGTGAAATTATAAGCATTGAATCACTTTTATAATCTGGAATAAGTTGGAGCATCGATTCTACATTTGTACTTGATGTGTATCTGATATTGTATTTCATTCCAAGATATTGGATATTGCTTAATGAATTATTTTCTTCCAGATTTTCTAAAAGTATATCAAAAGGCAAATATTCAATTTTCTCAAAAGGAATAATTGTAAGTTTCTCACAATTATCAACAAGTGTTTTGATAGGATCAAAATATATTTTAGTATAGTAATTAGTCATCCTTAAAAAAGATTCTTGATTATAATAATTGCTCTCATCTAAGTAATAAGATGAATTAGATGTATCATTAGGAATTCGTATAATATTAAGATCATTTTTAGTTAAAACCATTGCGATATTATGCCTTTTAGTATTATAATTAGTGCCATCATAATTAATTATAGCTGTATTAGCATCAAGTTTATTTTGAATTTCGGCAATGTCTTGAAGTGGTTCTGCTTTTAAAAATTTCTGTATAAAAATTGATGATTGTTCTAATGCTTTATCGTAACTAATATCAATAGTTTTTATTTGATTCTTTATAGCTGTTGTATCTATTATTAATTTATGCTTTCGTGCTAAAAATAGCTGATCTAATAAACAATTTTGAACATTTGTAATACTATCAATATAATTAACCAATTTAGGAAATTCTATGGGATACTTATTTTGAAAAAGTTTGTAATACAATGAAAAAGATTTTGACAGATTTGAATAGTCCCATGCCAAAGTCTTGTAATTTGATTTCCCTGTTTTATAAAATAATATTTCAGATAGGATTGCAATATCATGATAAATAGATTTTTCATAACCCTCTGCAAGATATTCAGGGCAATTCATCATGTAATTATTTAAATACTGTATATAAATTTTCTTTAATTTTAAACTGTTATTCAATAAGGAATCAATTAAAGCTACCTTGAATTCTTTATTGTCACATGTCAACATATTATATACTTCATAGTGACTAATAAACAATCTCTCAAATGCAAATCGAGGATAAGTCTTACCATCTACAATTAAATCAATATCATTTAAAGTATTTTTATATTTAGCAAAAGCAATTTCAATTGAATCGACATAATAATATTGCAAACCTTCAACCAATTTCATATGTATGCCAGGCACATCAATGATACCATTTAATTTTATTGAATAACATTCTGCTTCTTTAATTCTTTCAAGTGTTTTTATAAAAAAATTAACTTTGTTTGTAGTATTTCTTATACCTCCCATATAGTCTTGATACAAGTTAGCCCTTACTTTTAAACAATAACTTTTAATATACCAATTCATATCAGATTTTTTCACAAAATCAATAAGGCTATCAGCAGTTTCTCTCGAATTAAAATTACCTTCAATATTATTAATTTTATTAATTGTATTATCACCTATATTTCGAAGTACATTTAAATAATTAAAATAAAGGAAATACTTACTGATAAGATTTTTTTCAGTGGATGTTTCATAATAGTAAAATGCTGAATCTATGGCTACTTTTGATAGCTTAAATTTCATTTCCAAAGCATAATACCTTGATAAGTAAGTGTAATATTCAGCTTTATAGATAGGTTTATATTTACTTGCAAAACTTTTATAATAATACATCGAATCAATTGTATTCTTTATATCCGAAATATATCCAATATCAAAATAGATATGATTCATTAATTGATAACATGCTCCGATTTTCATTTTAATTGAATCAGGATAGGTAGAAAAAGAGGAATGCTTCAAGAAAGCCATCTGATTTACTGCAAGGAAAAGAGCATTATT
>JBAXLO010000357.1:0-2551 GCA_037134755.1 Bacteroidota bacterium
ATAATTGTCAACTACAGTTTCGCCCATAGTTACACTTAGTGAGTTTCCATTGGCTATATAATAGTCTCCTGCTGAAGATATCACTGAAGAAGTAATTGTTTGCCCTTTTGCAACTATTGCAAGGCAAAAGGCTGCTATAAGAATTAATATTGTTTTCATAGTATTAAAATTTATTTATTATTAAAAAGAACGAACAGCACGAACTGCACAATTTTCAGACTGACTTCTGGCATATAAATAAAAAGAATATACTGTTGATATTCTATTAAAGGATGCCCATGTAGTAATATCCGTATCCCAAGAGGAAGACCAGTATTCATAATTATTTAATAAACTAAGATCTATTACTGATAATTCGCCTATACTTGGTAAATACCAATCGCTATAACCTCCCAAAACTAAATTATAACATAAACTGGCAGCATAACTTCCACCTCCAAATTGAGAAATAATTGTATTTGTATTTGAGTTTCCTGTTCCAATATTAGAGCCAAGAGTTATTGAAGGGTACTGCAAATACAAACCGTTGTTAGAAAAAGTTATACTTGTACTTTGGTCAGTTGGGGCTATAATTAAACCATGAGTTTGACCTGATATATACCCAGGATCACCAGGTTGAAATATATACCCAATAATACCTCCCTGATAACTTAAACCAACACCTGTTGAAAAGAATATTGCATTTCCATAATAAGTACCTGTAGCATTTGTAGCGTAAGCACGAACATAATATGTGTTATTTATACTTAAACCTGTTATAAAAGAAGAATAAGAACCACTTCCACTAGAATTTACTGTGTGATTATCAGCTATAGTTGGATTGGAATTTAAACTCCAGCATACACCCCTGGCTGTAACTGCTGAACCTCCATTATCAGTTATGTTTCCGCCGGAAGTAGCTGAATTAATAGTAACTGAATAAGGAGTTGTTGTTGTTAAAGATATTGCTCCATTAGATGTTGTAAAACTAATTTCATTTCCATAATAAGTACTTACAGCATTTGTACCAAAAGCACGTACATAATATTTAGTATTAGGCGTTAATCCTGTCATTGTAGCAGAAAAGACACCAGACCCTGTACCTGAAGTAACTTTAGAACTTGCTGTAGTTGGTCCGGGACTCGTACTATAACATACACCACGAGTAGTAACTGTATAGCCTCCATCATAAGTAATGTTCCCTCCTGATGTAGCTGAAACAGTAGTTATTGATGAAATAGCAGTTGTACTTAAAGTAAAAGTTCCACTTTGGGTTGTTAAACTAACTTCATTACCATAAGTGGTACCATAAGCATTTGTTGCATAAGCACGAACATAATATGTTGTTGTTTGAGTTAATCCGGTAAGATTGGCTGTAAATGTTCCACTACCTGTGCCGCTTGTTATTTTTGTATTAGATGTTGTAGGACCACTACTTGTACTATAACATATTCCACGTTCTGTAACGGCAGAACCACCATCGCTTGTAACATTTCCACCGGAAGAAGCACTTAAAGCAAGAATATTACTCACATCAGTAGTCGTTACTGAAGGTACTGAAGGTAAAGTAGTAAATGTAGAATCAGAACTATTATTAAAACCTACTGCATTCGTGGCTTTTAATCTGAAATGATAAGTAGTGTTCGCTTGTAATCCGGTAATAGTGGCACTTACCGAATTAGTATTTATACCATAAGTAGGGTTTTGAATACAGGCAACACTATTTCCGTAAGATGTTGTCAAACCATATTCAAAATACGAATTAGTGCTAAAATTACTAGCATTAACTTTTCCATATAAAGTTGCGTTATAAGCCTGTACAACTGCTTTACTTATATCAACTACTGAAGGTGGCATCATAAACAAAGCAGGATTAAGTACAACATAACTTCCATTTGACAAGAATATAGTATCAGAATGCCTATATAAATATTGAGTTTGTGCTGCTGTTGTTTGAATTGAATTATCAGGAAACTGCACTCCACCAGAAGTAGTTTGAATAGTTCCTGCAACAGATAGTTTGCCTCCAGTTATAGCAGTGCCATTTGCAGCATTAATTGTTAAATGATCGTCAACATCTTCCGCTAGGTAAACATAATTTCCATCTCCAAAATTTAACTTAGAAGCACTCCCATAAATACCCGGACCAATTAAACGTAATGTTTGTGATGTGCCTGATATTGTTAATTTATGAGTAATATCTGAAGGTGAAGTTGTACCAATTGCAATATTGTTTCCATCATTATAAAGTAGACTATTACCAACCCAGTTAGTACCATCATGCATAAGAGTTTGATATATTGTGCCTGGAAATGTTTTAATCTTACTATTAAAATTAATCCAATCTATAGATGACAAATAGCCATCTGTTAAGGAGTCAGCTTTATTAATAGTTAGATTTGGAGTTGTTGAGTTTTGAGTAACTGTAATTGGTGCATTAGCAGACACATTTGTTACTGTCCCATTAGTTAATATAGGTTTATTTGTTAAGTTATTATAATTACCATCAAACAAAACAGGCTTGTTTAATATCTGACTCAAGCCTGAGTTACTATTCCAATCACTGTTAACT
>JBAXLO010000358.1:0-2535 GCA_037134755.1 Bacteroidota bacterium
AGATGCCTAAAGATATTGATAAATGTTAAAGAAATGATTGTTTTATATCTTTCTTTTCTCAAAACAATATAAACAATTTAAGCAAACATAATTATCAATAAATAGAGAATATATCTATCTTAGTATTGTTAAACTTCCGTGATATTGTGCTTCTCTACCACTATACTTCCCCTTGGCATTTATAATATAATAGTAAACTCCATCTGATAAAGGTTTGCCATTATATTTACCATCCCAATTGTTTTGATAGTTGTCTGCTTTACATACTTCGTTTCCCCAACGATTAAATACTTGTACATTAATATTCCAATCTTGAGCATTCTTAATAAAAAAGTAATCATTAAAGCCATCTCCATTAGGGGTAAAGATATTTGGTATTACCAGAGTATCTTCACAGTTTTTATAACTTATGTTTATTGTATCAATATGGTTATTGAGTACACATGAATTATCTGTAACTGTTACTATATAAACACCTGTAGGTACACCAGTAATACAACTGTCAGTTGAACCATTGCTCCATTGATAGCTATATGGTGGTGTTCCACCTGTTACTTTAACATATACATTTCCTTTGCAGGAATCTGTTGTAATTAAAGTATTAAAGTATGGTGAAATAATACATGATATTGGAGCAATTGTTTCTGTTACAAAACCAACACCACAAACATATAAATTACCATTTGCTCTGTTTAATTTTATATCATGAACCTCACCTGTGATATTTGTTGTAATTAGAGCTAATGTAGTAAATGCTGTTCCTGTAAAAGTATATAAATGTACTTTGTTTGTTCCTCCAATATAAACATTGTTGCATTCATCCGCATCTATGCCTTCATGTGTTCTCATGTAACCTCCACTATAGCTATTATCAACAATAATAGAATCTAATAAACTACCGCTGACTTTATTCCATGCTTTAAGTGTCATGCCATCATAACTAAAAACATAGCTACTGTTTAAAGCCAATGCATTTGCTCTAACTGTATAAACCGATCCTGCTATTCCTTGAAGTGGATTATTCTCATTAAATAAGTATGATGTTTGCACATCGAATATACAAGGGGGAGAATAATTGGTTGAATAAAGGCTTTTCTGTAAATGACCTTCTACTTGATAACAACTCATCATGTTAGTAACTAAAGCATAAAAATCACCTTTATTATCCATAATACTAGAGGCAACATCATTATGAAAACAAGTTATTCCATTAAAGCTTTGAGATATGCAACTTGTTAAATTAGTGTCTGCAATTATTCTCATATTAGCGTATGCAACTGTTCCGCCTCCGAAAGCTATTAATTGTTTACTGCAGTTATTATAAAACATACTCCATATTTCATTATTCATTCCCATGTGTGGCGAAATATAATCTAGAGTCCCACTGCTATTTATTTTCATTATTCTACAACCAGCAAATTGATTATGATAACCTTCACCAATAAAACTAGTTCCAGTAGATTTAATAACACAGAATTTAGAATAGAAATAACCTTGACTAAGTGCCCAATCATTAAGATTAGTAAAAGTCCATAGAAAATTACCAGTACTTGTGTATTTTGAAAGTTTGTAAGGACCAACACCTCCTGAAAAAAAGACATTACCATAAATATCATATCCAATATCTAAGGCTACATTGTTATCAAACATAGTTGTAGGTGTTGTTGTCCATGGGTCTATAATAAGAGTTTGAAGTGTGGAGTTTGAAGTTTGAAGTTGAAAAGAAACAGTGTTATTGTTTATTTTAAAGCTTGAATTTATAGCTTGTTTAGTATTTTCGTAATAGCTTTCGGGAGTATGGTCTATAATATCCCCGGCAAGGGTTTCTATTATAATGTTTCCTGCTTTATCTGTTTTTATTTCTTCTAAATCACCTGTATAATGCATCTTTATTAAAGAAGGGTCTGCATTGGGATGAAGGATGACTTTATATTTTATTCCTCCTTTTGCAGGGATAGTATATTCAATATCTATATTAGGGTAAATATCTTTATAAAGAAGTTTTTTATATCCTTTAGCTTTTACATTTTCATATCCTTTTTCACCAAAAGTATAATATCCTTCAGAGGCTTCGCTTACTTTTAACTCAGCATTGGGATTACAACCCTCCCAATTCATGGAAACATAAAATATCTTTTCTTCCTCATTTTTGTCTTTATCCTTATCATGTTCCTGATGTTCTCTTTCTTCTTCTGATAAAGAATCTAATTTTACAAGTTTAAAAACAACTCCTTGTTTAGTAAAGAATATCTTATCAGCATTATTAACAGCATATATTATTGGAAGTTTTGATTCAGCCCAGTTGTTAAACTGTCCTTTGTTTTCAACAAAAACATCTGTATGGAAGGGATTATTGGTAGTCCAACCCGAAGGAGTATGCTTAGAATCATGTTGTACAGTTTGTGCAAATACCCTGTTAATATTAATTAACAGAATACTTCCCAGGCATAAATAACTAATAATTGTATTCTTCATATTAAATGCAAAGTTACTAAAAAAACAATTAACAATTAACAATTAACAATTAATAATTAA
>JBAXLO010000359.1:0-2529 GCA_037134755.1 Bacteroidota bacterium
TTTTGCTTTACCTGCAACTTCAAATCATACAAATCGCCTGCTCCATCGCCAAGCAATTTGCCATCACTATCTTTTACTTTAAAGGTATGCAGTGTGGTACGTTGATCACCTGCCGGCGATAAGACTGTAAAATTTACCTTCAAATTATCATAAGGGTATTGAGTTATATATCTTACCGTAAGATATATATTATATTTTTGTTGCGCATCCGTTATATTTGTTTCAAACATTAAGGAATCAAACCGATTCCAGGTATAATTCTTAAATTCATGACGTTGCTCCAATAACTTATTATTATTACAAGCCGACAATGCTATGATGCCAATAAGCACGAGGAATAGAATCTTTTTCATTTGAATATTTTTATTATAATGTTGATATCTTTATTAATACAAATTTTATTAATACAATTATTATGTTATATTATTTAATGTTATTATAATGTTGCAAAAGTAGTTAATTATTGATTCTTTTCATAAATTTCTCCGCCTTTTTATTAAGTTATTTTTGAACAATTAAAAAAGCAAAAGCTCGCGCCAAGCAAATAACAAAAGCTTTAATACATAAGAAGATTGAATTAAGTATTGGTATATAATTGGTTATATGTGTTTAAATGAGATATGCAATTAATATTGTTGTAAAAGCCATCTACATTTATCATCTTAATGGGGATGAAAATAGTTTTAACACATCCACATAATTGTAATTTGCCGTTTCTATTTGTTGTAGTTTAAAGCAATTATGATTTAATTGAATTATCTTTGTTCTTATTTAATAAATTTCTTTAATTTTGAAGTCTTAAATTGTTCTTACTTTTAATTGAAATCTAACTAAAATAATTAAATAAACACATACTAAAGCATTGTATTTTATAAAGTCACCATATATTTTAAGCAAGCTTACTCAGAAGAGTATAGTCTGGAAAATGCCCACCGGTACTAATAGTATTTATCTTACTTTTGATGATGGTCCTCATCCGGAAGTTACTCCAATAGTGCTTGATATATTAAATAAATACAATATCAAAGCTACGTTTTTTTGTGTAGGAGATAATGTTTTTAAACATCCCGAGGTTTTCAGGCAGCTTGTAGAAGGCGGTCATAGTATAGGCAATCATACTTTTAATCATTTAAAGGGGTGGAAGACTACTTTTGATAATTATATTGATAATATTAATAAATGTAGTGATAGTTTTGATTCAAAACTGTTTAGACCTCCTTACGGGAAGATTAGTTTAAAGCAGTTTCTGGCACTCCGCAAACGATTCCGCATTATATTATGGTCGGTTATGAGTTATGATTTTAAGCAAACGATGAGTGGGGAGCAATGTTTGAAAAATGTAATTAAATATACTGGTGACGGCTCAATTATAGTGTTTCACGACAGTGTAAAAGCTCAGGAAAGAATGTTATATGCGTTGCCGCGAGTTATAGAACATTATCTGAAACTTGGCTACAGTTTTAAGCCGATAGTATTTTAATTATGAATGGTATCTGCCTGTCTTTAAGTATGTATTATAAATAAAAACTTAATAAACAGAATTATCAACAACCTTAAACAACAACACAATGGCATTAATAAGATCAGTAAAAGGGGTAACACCTAAATTTGGAAACAATTGTTTTTTAGCAGATAACGCCACAATTACAGGCGACGTTATCATGGGCGACAATTGTAGCGCGTGGTTCAATACTGTGATACGTGGCGATGTGCACACTATCAGAATTGGCAATAATGTGAACGTACAAGACGGAGCTATAATACATTGCACGTATCTTAAAGCTCCTGTAAGTATTGGCAATAATGTTTCGATTGCACATAATGCTATCGTACATGGCTGCACTATTCATGATAATGTGCTGATTGGCATGGGGGCTATTGTGATGGATGGGGTGGTTATAAACAGCAATTCCATTATTGCAGCCGGTGCTGTTGTGTTGGAAAACACTATTGTTGAAACCGGTACGATATATGCCGGTACTCCTGCACGAATGGTGAAAGCTATTGACCCTGCCTTGCTCGAAGGACAAGTAATGCGCATTGCCAACGCCTACCCTATGTATGCCAGTTGGTACGATGATGAAAGTGCCTAAACTGCCTATAGTTTGGGATATTAGTGTGCAAATGTAATAAGCAATCTAATGATTTTATTAACAGCTGCAACTAACTAAGTGATGCCCATTGTTGAATATATTAAACTAATTGGTAAAAAAATAAATACTAATATCAATTAATTAATTAGTACTTTTGTGCTGTCATTATTTTTAAGTGTAATTCGCTTGCATCTTATAAAAATAGTGTAAAGAATATAATGTCAATATACAGAAATTTGGGAATTATTTCCACAACCGTCGAGGGTATTAAAACCTGTGGCGCTTATACAAGCCCTAAATCATATTATATCAATACGATATTTCATTTAGCTAATCCATTTGCAGCTATTAAAAACACAATTGTAACGCCTGTTCGTACATCTGTTACATCCGTTAGTACGGCTGTTACATCCGCTCATACGGCTGTTACGTTCGT
>JBAXLO010000360.1:0-2500 GCA_037134755.1 Bacteroidota bacterium
CCGGCATCATTCAAATCTTTTTTTCTTTCTTGACCCCAATCATAGCTAAAAGAAGGATTTTCCAAATACAACATATCGTAAACTTTTTCAATTGACATATTACCTCTTGAGACCTCAAATCTTTTAGGATTGTCATCCGGCAATGTAATTGGATAATTAAGTACTATTGGTTTCTCAACATAGGATACCAATTTCAATTTTGATTTTACTTGTTTTGCATCTTTCTCAACCACATTATTTGTTTGTGGTTTTGTTTTTTTGTTTTCATTTGTTGTTTTCATTTTTCTTTTTTAAGTTAATATGTATTTTTCTAATTATGATATGTAAACATTATCAAAACTCCAATTTTGTAATGCAAACTTTACAATTTTTTCTTTCCTTTTTTTTATTGCCACACTATCCCATTTGGGATTATTATTATCTCCACTTATAAATTCTTTAATTTCCAGTTGCTGTTTTAGAATAGGATTAGCAATATAAGAGTCTAATTTTTCTTTAAAAGGTTTGTTCCCTATTGATGAATTATGAGAACGTGAAATTAAAACAAGATTCCCTATGCAATTTAGATAATTATCAATGAAATTTTGTTCATAACTGTGCTTTTCATTAACTTCATAATCGTCGCTAACTTGATACCTATTAAAAGGGTTTTGTGGTGAAATGTGTTCAATTGATTCTCCAGTTATTTCGCAATTGCCAATTTTATAACCTGTTCGCAGAAGATTATCTTCATACCTCCATAAAATATATTTAATTACTTTATTATCATACATCCATCCACTTTTTAAAATTTCATTTATTCTATTATCTCCCCAGTAATAGGATTCATTAAATTTAGTTTTAAAATGTTGCTTTAATATTTCTAAATCTCCATCAAATTTATTTAATATTTCATTTATGCGACTATAGATGTCAGCACGTGTGTTAACTAAATCATCTCTAAAAATAACAATTTCTAATATATGAAATAAGTCAGTTAATTTTTTAGTATTATTTCCTATATATTTATAACCTTTTATAATAAATGGGTAAATATATGCAGAGATGCCAAGTTTTTTTAATAAATTTAAATATAAATCATTTGTGTTTTCAAATTTCTTTAAATTATAAAAAGTAGTTCGCAGTTCTTCTGTGAAATTATTAATCCAATAAATTTTATCATTTGATTTTTTTAAAGCCAATTTAATAGAATCTATATTATATTCATATCCCCCTAGATATGCATTACAGTGATATAGCAAAACACTATCTTCCTTTATTTTTAAATCGTTTATAATTAAATATATTGATTTGAAAATATTAGTAACATGTTCAATATTTGATTCAGTCTCTTTTTCATTACTATTAACATAAAGTTGGTACATAAAATAAGATTTAATTTTCTCCATATTTGTTAAATCTTTACCTCTATTATTCTGAAGTTCGAACATTAATGCAGAATCTTTTTTCCCAATTAACTCAATACAGGTAAGTTCGGTATTTTCAATCTTTTCCAAAATTTTAATTATTAAGTGTGTTGGAAGTTTTTTTAAAGTTTCTTTAAAAAAAACTTTAGCATCTTTAATCCTATTTTGTGAAGGTGAGTTTGTCTCAAAATTATCTTTCCCATCAATTATTAGAGTGTCAAAACAAGCTCTATCATAATCAACAGGTCGTATTTTCTTATTACCATTATTTTTAAAATAAATTTTCTCTTTTTCTTTAATCTTAAAATCTAATTTTTCACCATTTTTTACTCTACTATCTAAAATATCTAATAAAGAGCGAATAAAAATTGATAATGTGGTTAATCTTTGTTGTCCATCTATAATTTCATATTCTACACCTTTTTTTCTAATTTCTAATAGAATATTACCATAGAAATAATTATTATTACCATTTATAGATTCATTTAAATCATTTAAAAAAGTTCGCCATTCTTTTTCTTCCCATGAATAAGCACGTTGATAAACTGGGATATGAAAAGATTTTTGCGAACTGTCAAAAAACTCAATAATTGTTTTTTGTGAGAATTGCATAGTATTTATTTGCATAATATTAAATTTATTGATTTTGTTAAAATTTCTCTGTAATTATATTTTTTATCTGCTCTAAAAATTATTTCCTTTTTTTATTTAATTCTTCTGCGTAAATTTATTTTATCTGTAAAAATTAATATTTATCTGTAAATCATTTCAAATAGTCCAACAAAAATAGGTAAAAATATAATACGAATTACATTTTGATTAAAATATATTTTAATAATGATTTAAGAGTCCCAATAAATCTCTTTAATCATTACCACATACCCTAGATAAGGAGGATATTCAAATAAAACAAAAGCTCCACCAAAACAAATTGATAGAGCTTTAAACCCTTAAATCGCCAAATCACCAATTCACCAAATCGCCAATTCCCTAATTAATCAGCGCACTGGCAACAGGGCTATAAATCATTGGTTCATCAGTTTTAAGGTCGATATAAACAGCAATGTAATATACTATTTTACCTACATCTTCCG
>JBAXLO010000361.1:0-2476 GCA_037134755.1 Bacteroidota bacterium
CAGCCCAAGCCTCTCACAGAACCGTGCTTGATAGTCTCCCATCACACGGCTCTTGACATACTAATCACAAAATCGTTTCTAAAATATTGACCAATGATAAAACATAGTTGGGTGAGAAGCTTTGATGCTTCTTAACCAATCATTTGCTTTCAGGTAACTACTTCTCATTGATTTATACTTATTCTTTACCCACTTCGCTATTCTTATATCCAAATGATAGAATAGTTTCTGTACCGACCACTTATCTATCGTGGCATAATACCGTATTATTCCTCTTGTCATGGAATTGAGATTGTTGGCTATTGATTGTAAATCATGCATTGTTTGTTTGTGAAAATCCATCTTGCTCCATTTGTCTATAATTCGTGTTCTTGATTTCATGCTGATTTCGCAATCAAATCCTAAAAACATTCCCATCTTCGACTTCTTACTCATTGGTTTAAAACTAAACCCTAAGAAGTCAAAACGATTGGGATAATTGTTCTTAATGTCTCTCTTATAGTTTTTACAGAATACAATCTTCGTTTTCTCTTCACTCAATCGCAATTTACAGTCTGTTAATCTTGCTTTGACGGCTGATAATACTGTTTGACTTTGAGCTTCATTTTCGCAATGTATAACTACATCATCAGCATAACGTACAAATGTTATTGTTGCAAACTCTTTTTCAAGCCATTTATCTAACACATAATGCAAAAATAAATTAGCCAATAAAGGACTAATAACACCGCCTTGCGGAGTGCCTTTGCCCTCTTTATACACCAATCCTTCCTTAGTTTGTACGGGACTTTCCAGCCATCTTTTCAAATACATTAACACCCACTTTTCTGATACATGTTTTGTTATCGCTTTTAGAAGCAATTCATGTGATACTTCATCAAAGAAACTCTTGATGTCCATATCTACCACCCAAGCATAGTCTCGTACGTTTTCACGAACTCGGGTTATGGCCTGATGGCTACTTTTGTGTGGACGATAACCATAAGAATTGGGACTGAAAATCTTTTCAAACCTTGGTTCTAAATAAGATTTCACTACTTCCTGGGCTATCCTGTCGCTTATGGTGGGTATGCCTAAAGGGCGTGTTCCTCCATTTGCTTTGGGGATAATAACCTCTTTCACTGGTAATGGGAAATAGCTTCCGCTACTCATTCTGTTCCAAATTTTGTACAGGTTGCCTGATAAATTCTCATTGAATTTATTCAAATCTTCTTCATCTACTCCTGCACTCCCTTTGTTACTTCGAACTTTGCGATACGCTTCCCTAACCATTTCTTTGGTTATTGGAATAGGTCGTGATTTTGTTTCAAATAAATCTTTCATCCTTAAAGTGAATTAAGTTGTTTAAATAAGTGAAACTGTATGTCTGCCATTCTTCACTCCATACTCATTACAAGCACTTCACCGTTACTACAATGGCATCCGTCATCCTTGACAACATCGATACTATAAGCCTTATGGATATTGTCCACTTGTGCCGTTCTCTTTGCAGTTTTCAAGGACTTCCTGAGTTCCTTAACAGAGCCTGGAAAAGGTTCGTGCCTGCTCAATTGCGGTTGCCCTATAGCCAGTATCACAAGTAACCGCTATAACTATCATTTGTAGCAATAAATACAAACTTTTGACAACAAGTACACTAATCTCACAACTTCATCACAGGTTCATTTTCATTCACCTCCCTTTTCCTTACCTGACTGTTTTAATACAGCCTTTTCCTCTACCGTTCAGCACCTATCAATTACTATCAAAGCACCGTGAGGCGGTTTGCAACCTTCGCTTGGTCAACGATTGCGATAGACCTACTATCATCTCTATTAAAGCATTGATTAATCTATACAAACGACTAATCATTCACAGCACACTATTGCGTTAGTTGCAGCAGGGAATATCCTTTGCTACCACCGCTGAACCTGCTAAGAATTTGAAGTTGATATTAGTGGTAGGAAAGATAGGAAGAGCAGCAACGGCCGAAGGCAACGCCCTAATCAAAGTAAAAATTAAAAAGTAAAAAGGAAAAAGAATACATAATACAAGGCAAAGAGTAGTACAAATACATGGTAAAGCGTTTAAAATGCTATCGAATAATATGCCTTTTATGTTAGATAATTTATTTGTTTTAAAATGTATTAATGTGTTTTTGACTAACGCATGGCTATAAATGTTGAAAATAATTTGGTTGGAATTGCTTTTTACTACATTTTTGCAACCTGATGAAAAAGAACATAAACAATACAGCTTGGTGGTGGCAGCATAACTTCGACAAGGGGTTGGTGTAGGCATAACTATAACTGTACTAATATTATACAACCCCGGTAGCTACTATCGGGGTTTTTTTATGAGTTGACAGACAAGAAGCTATTTGAATTAATTCTTTGATATTCATTATGTTGCGCTATCTGTGCTGCAACTTTGTTAGATTTTTCGCTTTAGCATCCAACTAAATCTGCAAAATCTGCCTTGTTTCGCTACAGATAAT
>JBAXLO010000362.1:0-2469 GCA_037134755.1 Bacteroidota bacterium
TCCGGCTGTTGTATCCATTATTTTCATGCCGGTAATAAAGCGAACATAAATAGAAGCAAAGTACGACATTAAAACTCTTCCCATGGGCCAGTTAACCACATTAACACCCTTTATGTATCTTGAACCAATAGCTACATCTGCGCCATTGTTTGCACATGCATCATATAGTTTAATCAAATCTTCGGGGTTATGAGAGAAGTCAGCATCCATTTCAAAGATATACTGATAACCTTTTGCAAGCGCCCATCTAAAGCCATGAATGTAAGCTGTTCCTAATCCTAGTTTCCCTTGGCGTTCTTCTATAAATAGTCTTCCGGGGAAAAGGGGAATTAATGATTTGATAATAGCAGCAGTCCCATCCGGAGAGTTATCCTCTACTATAAGCACATCAAATTCTTTTGATAAGGAGAAAACCTTACGAATTATTCTTTCGATGTTTTCTTTTTCGTTATACGTCGGAATTATTACTATGCTGTCTGACACTACTTGAGTTATTAAGTTAAAATAAAAAGCAAAGGTATATAAGAATTATGAATTAAAACGCAAAAAGTTTAAGATAATTACTAACATACTGTTTATGCACTGTTAAAAATTGTTAAGGTCATGAATTAAGATTCAATTAATACAATTTTATTTAATTAAATCAACAAAACCTGTGATTTTAATGTTTTTTTAAATTACTATGTTTACTATCTTTTTTGGAACAATAATAATTTTTTTAGGAGCCTTTCCTTCTAACCATTTCTGCGTATCTGGAAAAGAAAGAACAGCTTTTTCAATATCACTAACAGATAAATCAACAGGAAGTTCTAAAGTGAAACGCATTTTACCATTAAACGAAACAGGATACTTGAAATTACTTTCAACTAAGTAGGTTTCATTACAAATTGGGAAAGTAGCAGTAGTTATACTTTCTGAATGTCCAAGATTTGCCCATAGTTCTTCAGCTAAATGAGGTGCATAAGGAGCTATCAAAACAGTCAAAGGTTCTAAAATAGCTCTTTTATGACATTTAACTTCTGATAATTCATTGGCACAAATCATAAATGAACTTACCGCAGTATTGAATGAAAAACGTTCGATATCTTCTGTAATCTTTTTAATTGTTTTATGAAGAATCTTAAGCTCAACCGGAGTTGGAGCCTCTTCGCTTATTGCTAAATTATTGTTTTCATCATGAAACAACTTCCAGAATTTCCTTATAAAGCGGAATACTCCTTCAATACCTTTAGTGTCCCATGGTTTGGATTGCTCTAACGGGCCAAGGAACATTTCGTACAACCTTAATGTGTCCGCTCCGTAACGAGCAATGATATCATCAGGATTTTGTACATTATATAATGACTTCGACATCTTCTCAACTTCCGTTCCGCAGATATATTTTCCATCTTCCAGAATAAACTCTGCATCCTTATAGTCGGGCAACCAATCGCGGAACTTATCAATATCTAAAATATCATTGTCAACTATGTTTACATCACAATGTAATTGCTGTGTTTCGTATGAATTTTTTAAACCAAAAGAAACAAACTTATTCGTACCTTTAATTCTATAAACAAAGCTTGAACGCCCTTGAATCATACCTTGATTAATCAGCTTTTGGAAAGGTTCTTCTTTTACACAAAGACCCAAATCAAACAAAAACTTATTCCAGAAGCGTGCATAAATCAAATGTCCTGTAGCATGCTCCGCACCGCCGATATACAAATCAACGTTTTCCCAGTAAGCATTGGCTTCTTTAGAGAAAATCTCTTTATCATTCGCAGCATCCATATACCTTAAATAATACGCACTGGAGCCCGCAAAACCAGGCATCGTATTTGTCTCTAACGGATAGCCCTCTTCTGTAATCCAGTCCTTAGCCCTTGCCAAAGGTGGTTCGCCACTTTCGGTAGGAAGGTACTTATCAACCTCTGGAAGCTCCAATGGAAGCTTACTTTCGTCTAACATATATGGCATCCCATCTTTATAATAAACTGGGAATGGTTCGCCCCAATAACGTTGGCGACTAAATATAGCATCGCGTAAGCGGAAATTAATCTGACGTTTGCCAATGCCTTTTTCTTCTACAAAATCAATAACCGTCTTAATGCCTTCTTTAACTGTCATGCCTGTGATGAAGCCCGAATTAATACATGTTCCTTCTTTAGAGTCCTTTGATTCAGTCCAGGTGGAAGTATCTCCGGCTTCTTCGCCTGAAGGAAGAATAACTTGAGGTATTGGTAAATTAAAATGTTTAGCGAAAGCGAAATCACGGCTATCGTGCGCAGGAACGGCCATAATAGCACCCGTTCCATAACCTGCCAACACATAATCGGAAATCCATACAGGAATCTCTTCGTTGGTTAATGGATTTATTGCGTAAGCGCCTGTAAACACTCCGGTAATCTTATTAACTTCGGTCTGGCGTTCGCGTTCCGAACGGTTCTTTGCCCAAGTTAAATACTGTTCAACTTCTTCCTTTTTATC
>JBAXLO010000363.1:0-2438 GCA_037134755.1 Bacteroidota bacterium
GTTGCCATCAAATTTATTAATGAATATGTTGATATCTGTAACCCTAAAGATAAGGTTATAGATGAATTAATATGGATTGAAAGAAATCCTTTACTTACAAAGAAATTCAAGTCAACTTTTAAAAACCTTATTGAAGCTGCTTACAAAGATGAACCGGAAGTAGGTTTAGATTTTGATCCGATCTTTGACGGGAATGATTTTCCCGAAAAAGGATTTGAAATTTTAGAAAAGAATGATCAATCCGGTTATATTAAATTGAGGGGGATAAACCAGCCTGAATATACTTTAACCATGAAAATTGTAAAACTGAATAATGTTTGGCTTGTTGATGGTTCAGGAATAATTAATATCCCCAAGGACAAACAAGCTAAAAGATAAAAATAAACCCCTTTGTGCGGAGTTTGTATATGTTGTGCAACAAACAAACATAACAAACTTATATATTATGTATCTTTGCAGGATATTTTCATCATTAAACAACAATTTATAAATGGCAGAAAAGAAATCTAAACTAGCTGATAACAAAACAAAACCAATCTCTATAAGTGTGGAGTATTTTCCCAGCTGTGTGTAACGGTCATTCTTCATCTAAAATAACAAGGTGCCTTTTCTTATTGTCTAACGTTATAAGTAAATAGCCTTATGAACAAAAAAAAAAATGAAAATAATTAAAAACTATATTTTAATAATATTCTTCATAATTTCTAATCTCACATTTGGACAAGATTGGAATATGTGGAGTTTTAAATATAAATTTAAAATAAATACTTCGCACACTATTAGATATAAATATAAAAATTTTGAGATATTTGTTAACGACTCCTACTCACATGAAATGTATCAGGGGTGTGAAGTTAAATTAGATTCAATAAGTAAAAATTACACATTAAAACTAAATTATGGTTGCATAAGTTGCGGATATACTAACAGTAACAGACCACCTGAAATATATTTAAAAATAAATATGGATAATGATCCCTATGAAAAACCATTTTCAACTATAATACCAATTTATTTTCAAAAATCAGAATCATGGGAAAACATTGAAGATCAAAAGGACATTGTAATTAATATAGGTACAATTGAAATTGAAAACTTTCTGACTGATTATTATTGGAAAGATAAAGTAGAAACTTACGAAGTAATTGAAGTGTTTCCACAAAATATTATAAAATACCGTAAAAAAGGAGAATATACTATAAGAAGGATGAATAGAATTATAAAAGTTGAATAATAAAACAGCTACTTAATAAAGCAGTTTTCATCAAACACCTAGTTTGTATTTTATTAAATTAAGTTCTTGAATTTTTAATATATGTATATACCGATTATGAAAGTTTGCAACTATTAAAAGCAACGAAACGTTAGCATAAATTTTACAAAATGAAAATTCACATTCAAATATTTTTTCTTCTTTTATTTATTAACAACGCTATTGTAGCCCAACCAGGTTGGTCGCAAATAGGTGGACAATTAAACAATATTTCAAAAAATGATATTGAAAATTGCTTAAACACTAATTGCAAGATTAAATACATAACTATAGACTCTACAACCGATTTGAGCAGATTATATTTACTTAAAAATCTAACCAATCTAGCTCTTAAATTAGATTTAATAAAACTACCTCCGAATTTTTCCGAATTGACCAATCTTGAAAATTTAATAATTACGAATAGTAATATTGCTAATATTTCGGAACTGAGCAATTTGTCAAATTTAAAAGCCTTAACTCTATTAAACTATAATGGAACTGGTTTACCAAAAGGAATTGAATTATTGAACAATTTAACAGAATTAGAGATTACAGGAAACTATTTTAATGCTAATGGAATAGAGAATCTTGTAAATCTAAATAAGTTAAAATTATCTAGCCCTAACTTAACTTCTCTTCCAAAATTTAATTCCAAAAACAATATTACTTCTCTAGACCTATTTTGCACGAATGAACAATTTAATTACAGAAATTTTAATTTATTGAATAATCTTAAAACTATATATTTGTATGAATCTGCATTCAAAACTTTCCCAGATAACTTAACAAAAACACTTCAAGATATAACTATCTTTAGAGCAGAGCAATTATCAGATATTAGCAATCTGGAACTATATCCTGAACTGAAAAAATTGTATATTTATTCAACTGCTATTGATAAATTGCCAAGCGAAACTTTCCTTACAAAAATACCATGCGTTAACATCTTTCAAAATAAAAAATTAAAAGTTGAAGATAAAAAAAGTAAAGAGTGTAATGGAATTTATCAAAATGGACAACAATAATAACTTTTACTAACGAATTGTTTTGATGAAAGATTGGGGTGGCAAAAAACAGCTTTCAGCATAATACTTCTCTTAAATCCACCAATGCAAAGTATCCAAACTGTAGCTCTTAATAATATTAGATTGGATCTATTATTTATATAATAATTGCGAAATCG
>JBAXLO010000364.1:0-2435 GCA_037134755.1 Bacteroidota bacterium
ATAACCGGAACAATAAGGTTTCCATTAGGTAATGCTGTTGCCATTCCAATATTAATATTCTTTCTTAAGATAATTTTAGTTCCATCAACTGAAGCATTAACACCTGGGTATTCTTTTAAAGCTTTAGCAGCAGCTTCGATAAAGATTGGTGTAAAAGTAAGCTTCTCCCCTTCCCTTTTTTCAAAACTATCTTTGGTTTTATTGCGCCACATCACTATATTTGTCATATCAACTTCTATAAAAGAAGTAACATGTGGTGAAGTATGTTTAGACATAACCATATGATCAGCAATTAGCTTACGCATACGATCCATTTCTACAATCTGATCACCGGATGAGGAAATAACTTTAGGTGTTTCGGGAATAATTTGCTTTGGAGTTGCTTTAACTACAGGTGTTACACCTTTATTTTTAATATAATTTAAAACATCCTCTTTATTTAGTCTTCCATCTTTAGCCGAACCTTTTATTGTATCAAGTTCACTTAATGAAATACCTTCTGCTTTTGCAATACTCTTAACTAATGGTGAATAGAACTTATCACTAGCTTCTTCAACAATAGTATTTTCTTCTTTAATTGAGTTCTCCATTGCTGAAATATTAATTGCTTCAACCGGAACTTCAACAGGTTTTGGAGTATCAATTATGGAATCGCTTTCTTCGTTTGCAACTAAAGCAATTACAGTGCCAATAGCAACTGTATCGCCTTCATTATAAAACTTCTTTATAAATTTACCACTTATTGGTGATGTAATTTCTGAATCAACTTTGTCAGTAGCTATTTCGGCAATGGCATCATCTTCATTAATCATATCGCCTTCAGTTTTAAGCCATCTTGTTATTGTAGCTTCTATTATGCTTTCTCCCATTCGGGGAATTACTATTTCTACTTTTGCCATTATATTCTTAATTTTTCGTTATCATATAAACAGATTTAAAGTTAAAAGGTTTTGATTTATAAATTTTGAATTATGAATTATGAATGAAATCAATATAATTATAAAGTATATTGCTGATTTTATGCTTGTTTAGATTTAATTTAGAATATTACTATATACAGTTATGAGTGCAGAGGCTATAATTACGAGTGCGTTCGCTATAACTACATGTGCAGATGCAATAACTATAAGTGTAGATGGATAATCTATAAGTGCAGAAGGGTAAAACATCCGTGCAGTTGGAAAAATTATCCGTGCAGATGGAAAAATTATCCGTGCAGATCGGAAATTTATCCGTGCAGATGGGAAATTTATCCGTGCAGTCGCATATTTATACGTTTCAGATAAATTACAAAAAAAAGCAGGTGTTAATATTTTCAATACCTGCTTTAATTTTAATCAATTAGAAGTTTCTAAAGTGAAGGTGATTTATATTTTTATACATTTCGCTGCTAGATTCTAAAACAGACAAACAATAAGATTTAACTACTTTTGATGTGTCAACTAATCCGACATCTTCTTTATACAAAACCACATCTCTACCCAACATAGCACTGATATATGGAGGAGTAGCCTTTATTACTTTCGAATTAACTGCTTTCATTCTAACAATCTTGGCAAGCATCGTTTGAGTTTGCAAATCAACCTCATTAGGTATATATAAAGGCTCATTCAATAAAAGAGTTACTAATTTATTAAAGTTGTCAATAACAAAATCTACATTTTGCTGAGATACAGAAATATTCTTTGCTAAATTAGCTGTCTCATCAGTAGGTACTACGGTTTCAGTTGGAGTAGGTGTAATTATAGCTGCTTTACGACCACCTTGTATTTTACGGTTAATGGTCTTAGCATCTGCTACAGTTAGCTTGGTTGCACCACAAGCTATTAAAGCATTTACCAAACGGGTTGCTAATTTTTTTATATCTTTAAACTCAATTTCTCTATCATTGGTCGATCTGTCGAATGTACTCGATGTATCCTTAACCAATTGAAGTGTGCCATTAGCACTAACGAGCATTAAACCAAGTGCCGGTATTTTGATTCTTTCGTTTACCGGATCGTAAACAGCATCCATTTCAACTAAAAAAGCAATAAGCTTTTCTAAGTTCATAACGTTGACCGGATGTCCTGTATGATTTTCATTTCCCATATAATTTTTTTTAGATGATTTAGAAAAATTAATTAGATTGAGGCTAAAAGTGATTAGAGTCAATGGGGTGTTATACTCTATATAATTTTAAAAGTTACAATTATAATCACTTTTAACCAATTAATTGTCAATGGGTTTTTAGGAGTGGTTAGTGTTAGGCTGTTAACTAATTGATAAAAGTGAAGACCTCTCCTAAATCCTCTCCAAAGGAGAGGACTTTAAAAGAAAAAGTTGAGAAAAAAGATATTTAAATTGATAAAAATAGTTTTTTTATAGCATGATATAAGAATTTATAACCTATATTTGCAAAATAAAACAAATTACATGAGAATTATTTATGAATC
>JBAXLO010000365.1:0-2426 GCA_037134755.1 Bacteroidota bacterium
AGAAATAATATTAAATTGGGCAATGTAGATTTATTTTATTCAATTTTGAATTAAATAATAAAAACTTCCACAATAAAACGCCCTTATATATTGTTTATAGATAGCTTATTAATAAGCATTGTTAATAAAACAATAATTATTTTGTCTACATCTAAATAAAAATGCTTACTTTTGGATTGAAAATACAACAAAAATGATAAAGATTTCGGCAGTCATTATAACCTATAACGAAGAGATAAATATTGGGCGTTGTCTTGATTCATTAACGGAGACAATGGACGAAATCATTGTTATTGATTCCTTTTCGACAGACAAGACCGAAGAAATATGTAGCAAATATCCTGTTAAGTTTATCAAAAAAGAATGGTTGGGATACTCCTTAACTAAGAACTTTGGAAACAATTTAGCTGCTAACGATTATATCTTTTCAATAGATGCAGACGAGGCTTTATCAGAGGAGCTAAAAGCATCAATTCTTGCTGTTAAAAATACTAATAAACCTCTGGATGCTTACAAACTAACCCGCCTCACAAATTATTGTGGCACATGGATACATCATTGTGGGTGGTATCCGGACACAAAACTCAGGTTATGGGATAGAACTAAAGGACAGTGGGAAGGAGATATCCATGAAGAGGTAAAATTAAAAGAAAATTCAAAAACTGGTATGCTAAATGGCGATCTTTTCCATTATTCATTTCATACAATTACGCAACATGTAAAACAAGCTGATAAGTTTACGGATCTTACTGCTCAAGATGCTTTTAATAAAGGCAAAAGATCTAATTTAATGAAGATACTTTTGAAACCTTGTGTGAAGTTTATAAGGGATTATATCATAAAGCTAGGCTTTTTGGATAGTTATCATGGTTATGTTGTGTGTAAAATATCCGCTTTTGCTACTTTTATGAAATACTCGAAGCTAAAGGAACTTCAACGAAAAGAAAAATCTTTATAACATCATTATTATTATATAAAATCTGCTTAAAAACTAAATTGAAAACATCATTTTAATGAAAAATATTTGCTTTATAAATACTACAGGCTTCTGGGGAGGAGGCGAAAAGCTACATCTGGAATATGCACTTAAGTTTATCGAAAGAGATTATAATGTATTTTTAGCTACCAGCACTAACTCACCCCTATTTAAGAAAGCAAAAGAAAATAATATAAAGACTTTTGAGATTAAATTAGGCAATTTATCTTTTCTTAATGTCTATAAATACCTATTATTGTATCGTTTTTTTAAGAAAGAAAACATAGATACCGTCATTTTCTCCTCTTCACCTGATTTAAAGACAGGAGGTTTCTCTGCTAAGCTAACTAAAGTTAAAAATATAGTTTACCTAAGGGGATTAGCTGTCCCAATTAAAAATACATTCCTTAATCGCATCCTTTATAAAGACATCATTACACATATTATCGCTAATTCTTATGAAACTAAGCGCACTTTAACTATTAATCTCAGCAAATCTATTAATGTTGATGATAAAATTAAAGTTATTTACCACGGTATTGATCTGGAGCTTTATGATAAAACTAAAAAAGAGAATCTTAATAGTGATATAAATGAAGAAATAATTCTTGGGAATGCAGGTAGATTAACCAATCAAAAAGGACAAAAAGATCTTATTAAGATTGCTCATATACTTAAAGAAAAAGGATTAAAATTTAAGTTGAAAATAGCAGGTACAGGTGAGCTTCAACCTGAATTAGAGGCAATGATTAAAGAACTTAAGCTAGAACAAGAAGTTATTTTATTAGGTTTTGTCTCGGATATGGAAAACTTTATGAGAAGTCTTGACATATTTCTTTTGTCATCATCATGGGAAGGCTTTGGATATGTAATTGTTGAGGCAATGGCAGCATCAAAACCTGTAGTTGCTTACGATATTTCCAGCAACCCCGAGATTATAGAAAACAAAGTAACAGGTTTTCTTGTAGATTATCAGGATATAGATATGTTTAGTCAGAAAATTGAACTCTTAATAAAAGATAAAGTTATTAGAAATCAACTTGGCGTGAATGGAAGGAAAGCTGTAGAAGATAAATTTCAATTGGATGATAGAATTACAGAGATGGAAGAATCTCTTTTGAATAAAAATTAGATTATTATAGACTTTTCTATTATTCCTTTGTTATAAAATACTAATAAACTCAACAACATTAAAACAATACACTATGAAACGTTTCTTTAAAGTAGTAGTCATAATTATAATTGTATTAGGAATTGCTTTCTTAGCTGCACCTTCATATCTGCGCAAAGCATTAATCTATTTATATGCCGGTATCGACGATCAATATAAGTTTGAAACCAGAACAATTAAGGCAGGCAAAGCTATACCTTGGAAAGTATCAGCAAACTATAACAAAACTAAACCTTCCGACTCACTACATAAATCAATTGAAAGCTATAAAACAATTGC
>JBAXLO010000366.1:0-2392 GCA_037134755.1 Bacteroidota bacterium
AGTCATTCGTCAACGTCGCTAAATGCATTTTCACACCTTTTTAGTCAATATTCTCGCAATTTTAGTCAATCGGATGTGTTGCGACCCTGACAAAATGTCATTAAAACACCCCAAAACACCCAAATTACCCTTTCGAAGACGTCTCCGAGAGGCTAGGAGACGCTGCTAATTGACTTAGAGACGTTTCTTAATGACTTAGAGACGTCTCCGAATGACTTAGAAACTTTGCCGAATGACTTAGAAACGTCTCCGAATGGCTTTGGAACGAGTAATTTTAATAAAAAGAAGAAAATGCCATAAGCATAGAAATAAAAAAAAGGAGAAACTTAACAGCCCCTCCTTTTTAAATATTTTATAGGTACTAAACCTATTTTACTGATCGTTAAATTATGTTGTTGGAGTAATATCAGTTGATGGAGTATCTGTTGACGTCTCATCTGTAGGTGGATTGCGTTTGCCTCTTAAGGCAATATTCACCATATTTTTTCTTTTTTGATGAATAAGTTTCGACAAAGCGTCATCATTACCTAAATGTCCACTGATTGAATCGGCTGCAGAACTGGCTGCTTTATAGCCTATAACTAATTTCTCATTAGCTTTTTTTACTTGTTTGATTTTTGCTTGTTCTAAAGCAGTTATTTTACCTACTTCGGTAATATAAGCTAGATCTAAAGCTTTTAAATAAGATATTAAACCATCTACATCGAATGTAACTGTTGGGTTAGCATCTTCGATAGTTGGTTTGTTTTCAATTAATAGTTGGATTAACCAAACTATAAATTCGTGACTTGTTGATTTTGTCATAGTCATTTTTTTTAATGAGTAAATGTTTATAAATTAATTTCAAAAAAATAATTTAAAACAGGTTAAAAAAACTTTTTTTAAACGACAATCATCATTTGGTAAAGGATGGTAATCATAGCCTAGAGGTGTTCTTAAAGAGTTCATGGATTATTATTCCATTTATTTTAAAACAGCTGCACTTTCGAAATGCTATCATATTTTAAAAGATTGCTAAATTAATACTTATTATGATACCAAATGATTTTTTTTGAAAATACTTTAAATCTATTTTGTTATACCAATGTTAATTTACTTACGTAAGCCCTTTGTATAGAGCTTTGAGGTATGTAGAGGAATTTGGAGATTTGCAGATTTTTTCCTTTTTATGTTAAAATACTTTTTTATGTTAATTATAAATGTACATTTGCATAAAATTTAAGCTTGTTAGTTGTAACTGACGTGGCGAAGCTTTGAGGAGAATTTGGCGATTTGGTGATATAGTGATTTATGAAATAAAATAAGTATCTTTGTGCCTATGAAAGCAACTAAAATAAGTTATAATGGTGAAGATAGGATAAAACTTGAGTTCCCTTATAATGCAAAGTACAATACTATAATGCAGCAAATAGTGGATTCACAATGGAGCAAAACTTTAAACTGTTGGCATATTCCATTGAATACCGAAAGCTATCATCAACTATTGTTGGGGTTTGAAGGTATAGAAGGCATAATAATTATTAAACCAAAAGAAAAGAAATTTATCACACTTAATAATAATGAGCAAAAACAAATTGAAGATTTTAAAAATTGGATGACACACAAGAGGTATAGTGAATCAACTATCAAGACCTATCTAAATGGAATAACAGTTTTCTTAAGTTTTATACTGCCAAAAACAAGTACTGAAGCATGTAATGATGATATGATACGATTTGTAAACGAATACCTGATACCTAACAATCTTAGTTATTCTTACCAAAACCAAGTAGTCAACGCTTGTAAGTTATTTTATAGTCAAATTGTACACAGTTCATTACAAGTTGAAAAGCTTAACAGACCACGAAGAGAACATAAGTTGCCAAATGTTTTGAGCAAAGAAGAAATAAAAGCTATACTTGATGCGCCACGTAATATTAAGCATAAAATGATGTTGAGTTTAATTTATGCTTGTGGACTTAGACGTGGGGAATTATTAAATCTTAAACCTGCAGATGTTGACTCAAAAAGACATTTACTAATTATCAGAAATGCCAAAGGGAAAAAAGACAGAGTTGTTCCTATTTCAGATAAAATAATTGAACTTTTGAGAGAATATTATAAGGCATATAAACCAAAAACTTGGTTATTTGAGGGGCAAAATATAGGTGAACAATACAGTGCAGAAAGTTTGCAAAATGTACTTAAACAATCTTTAGAAAAAGCAAGAAATAAAAAGCCTGTAACTTTGCATTGGTTAAGACACAGCTATGCTACACATTTATTAGAAGCAGGAACCGACTTAAGATATATACAGGAGCTTTTAGGACATAAAAGTAGCAAGACAACAGAAATCTATACTCACGTTAGCGAAAAAAGTATTCAAAAAATAAAATCCCCATTTGATGATTTA
>JBAXLO010000367.1:0-2385 GCA_037134755.1 Bacteroidota bacterium
TGTTATTTTGTGGCTGTTAAAAAAAGTTAATCAATTTGTTAACTTTTCTTAATGGGTTAGAATACAAACAATGTTTATGAAAATATAAAATTGTATAGGGTTTTGTTTTTTGAAATTGCTATGTCCTATATTTTATCTCGATTTGATGAGAAGAGGAATGATTAAGAAGATTCATGCTTTATTACTACTAATTTTAACCTAACAGGTATTTCTCTCCTGTTAGGTTTTTGTCTTAAGTTAGCATAGAAATTATAAATTAAAATAAGTATAATATTATTTATTTTAGAATATTATGTTTAGTTTGGTTTTAATAATTCGTAGATTTTATTTATTAGTTTTTCTTTTCTTTTTTCAATAAAATTCTCAAAATTACTAAAATTTAAATCTATTTCAATTGGTATTAAAGAGGATTCTAAAAAAACTTTATTTTGAGAATTTCCCCAATCAATAAAGTCATCATCACTCTTTACAATATTTACTAATGGATTAAGAAGATGCAAATTAATTATTGAGTTCTTGTTTTTTTCATAAAATTTAATTTGTGAATCAGTTAAAGAGAGTTTTTTAAATTCTTCTTCATTAAATTTACTGCCAGGAAATATATGGTCTTGATTACATTCATCCCAATAAATATTTTTTGTTATTAACAAAAGTAATAAATGAGAATATTTAGAACCATAGGATTCTTTATTTATCCATTTTTCTACATCTTCTTTTTCAATAATATTTTTGCTATTAATTTCTTTAAATGATTTCCCTTTTTTAATTAATTCACGAATTGATTTTAATGTTGTATCAGATGCACTTCCGAATGCACCAGTTAATTGAGAAATTACAAGCCATTTAATTATTTCATTTTTTTGTTCAATATCTTTATTTGCTTGAGATGCTATGAAACTGCTTGATATGTTTTTAGTTTGGAAGTAAAATGCAATAGGAATAAGTGAATTTTTAGAAATAATATTTTTTGATGAAAAACCATATCTTGCTAAAAGCTTAACTGTACATTCTAAATATTTTTTAATTGCAGCCCAATTATTTGAAATAGTTTCTAAGTTATCTTTATTGAAGTTTTTTAATTTATATTGCACTTCTAAATTAGATAATACTAAAGCTGTTTTTAATACATCATCTTTTGCAAGATTATAATTTGGTTTATGTAATTCTTCTTTATTTAATGAATCAACAAAATTGGTTATTTCTTTACGTGCTCCGTTGGGAATAAAAATAGATTTATTTGATTCCATAAATGAAAGTAATAAATCTGCTTTTTCTAATTTCACACCTCCATCATTTGTTCTGACAAAAATATTTAGTACTTTTTCGTCATCGTCTGTTGAAATAGGTGTTGGTTCATAAAGAGTATCATCAGTGCATATTCTTTTATGAAGTTGACCAAGTGTCATTTTTGCTTTAATGATTAAATCCTCATTTGATGTTTTCTCTTTAATTATTGATTCATAAGCTTGTTTAAAAAGTTCAGTATTTTTGTCATTATAGTCTAAAACTTTCCCCACTTCAAACCATAATTCATTTTCATTTTTGGGTATGTTTTCAAGAAATTTAAATTCATATTTAAGTCCATATTCATTATCAGGATCATTTTCTATGTTAGAAAATAAATTAATATAAAATTTGTTTATTCTCTTTTTCTTTATAAAAGATCCCCGTAGACCTATATTTAATGCAGTTAATCTTTGCTGACCATCTAATATTAAGAATAACTTTCGAAATCCATTTACATTTGCAGGCTTATTATGTGGATTGTCAGAGTCATAATCCTTTATAAATTCATATACTTCCCAATCTAGTTGGGTTAATTCAAGTTCCTTTTCTACCGACCATGTAAGTATTGAACCAAATGGATATTCTTGTAAAATAGAATCAAAAAGTTTTTCAATTCTTTTTTCCATTGGATTTTTAAGCCAAACAAATTCTCTTTGAATAGAAGGCAATAAATAATCCTTATTTAAGCTATTTAAAACTATCTCGGCTATTTTCATAATTAGTTAGTTTAATTTGTAAAAAGTTATTTCTAATATTTTGCAAACTTACATTATTTTATCACACCATAATATAAAACGTATAGATTTATTAAATATTTCTTTTGTATTAACCCTAGCATTTATGCTAGGGGGGAAATAATGAATAGGTTTTGGGGATTTATCCCTGATATATTACGAGTATAATCAGGAATAAAGCCCAAGAATTTAGTGTTTGTTATTAATCCCTGGCATGAATGCAGGGCTTACTAGATTCTTTAATTTTGTTTTAATGATATTATGTTTTTTGAAGTATAAATAAATGCGTATTTTAGTATATCCTTAAATATTAATGATATATACATTTGTATATGTCATTCCCCATGACTAGGAATGGATAATA
>JBAXLO010000368.1:0-2378 GCA_037134755.1 Bacteroidota bacterium
AACAACAATATTTTTATTATGAAACAACAAATACTTATTATCGCCTTTTTATTCGCGCTAAGCGTAAATAACTTTGCACAAAACTATAATCCAGAGATAACTACCGACGAATTGAAGGTTAGTATTGGTTTTCTCGCTTCAGATTCTCTGAAAGGAAGAAAACCAGGTACACCGGAGATCAATGTTGCGGCTGATTTCATTAAGAATTACTTTGTTAATGCCGGATTAAAACCTATCTGTGATGATGGTTTTCAGGATTTCGAATTAGTTACCAAGGTGACTTTGGGTAAGAAGAACAGCTTTTATTTTATGGGTATAAAAGGGATTGTAAAAAAAGATTTTACACCATTAGCTTTCTCTAAAACAGCTTTGTTGAATACTAAAGCAGTTTTTGCAGGCTATGGGCTTAGTGTAAAAACCGACAGCATCAATTGGGATGATTACAAAGGTGTTGATGTAAAAGGGAAATGGGTGTTGTTATTGCGAGGGCATCCTGAATTAAGTAAGAATGAAAGCAAATTTAATGAGTATGCTGATGAAAGAACAAAGGTTCTAACTGCTGAAGATAAGGGAGCTTCAGGTGTAATCTTCATCACACCTGTGGAAATAGATAAAGCCGATGATTTGATGCATTTAAATTATGATCAGAGTCCTTCGCAAGCTAATATTCCGGTTATTAACATTACTAGAAAGTTAGCGGATAGCATCTTAAGTATTTCTAAGAAACCTACAATTGAAGAACTTGAAAGCACGATTAATAAGACAAAGAAATCAGTTAATTTCATCATTTACGAGAAACTTCTTGTGGAAGCAGATATCATACTTCAGAAAGAAAACACCAAGAATGTGGTGGCGATGATTGAAGGAAATGATCCTATTTTAAAGAATGAATATATAGTAATTGGTGCACATTACGATCATTTGGGGATGGGTGGTCCAGGTTCGGGCTCAAGGATGCCGGATACTATAGCTGTACATAATGGTGCTGATGATAATGCTTCGGGAGTTGCAGGAGTCATTGAATTAGCTCAGAAATTAAGTTCCGAAAAGACTAATCTTAAACGATCTGTTATATTCGTTACTTTTAGTGCTGAAGAAATGGGTTTGCTAGGTTCTAAGTATATGGCTAAGCATTTGCCTGTAAAAACAGAACAGATTAAAGCTATGATAAATCTTGATATGATAGGAAGATTATCTAAAACAGAGCCTGCACTTACGATAAGTGGAACGGGAACTTCGGTAGAAACTGATAGTATCTTAAAAGAACTAAAAACAATGACAAGCATCCCATTAAAGTATTCTCCTGAGGGTTATGGCCCATCAGATCAAGCTTCTTTTTATGCTGAAAACATCCCTGTATTCTTCCTCACAACCGGTGCTCACGAGGATTATCATACTCCTTTTGATGATGCCGATAAGATAAATTATGATGGTGAAAAACAAGTATTGGACTATACCTATTTATTATCATTAAAATTAATAAACCTTCCTAAAGCTTTAACTTTTAAAGAAGCCGGCCCTAAATCGAATGGTGGTTATGGAGGTTCATTAAAAGTAACTTTAGGGATAATGCCCGACATGGCCTCACAGGATAACAATGGCTTAAAGGCTGATCTTGTGCGTAAAGGTGGTCCTGCCGAAAAAGCAGGTATGTTGAAAGGTGATGTAATTATAGCGGTAGATGGCAAGCCTGTAAAGAATATTTATGAATACATGGCTCGATTGAAACAGCTGCAAAAGGGGCAGTTGGTAAGTGTAGATGTGATGAGGAACGGGCTGAAAGTTGTTTTGCTGGTTCAGTTGTAAGGAGGCTTTTAGTTGTTAAGATTAAAATAAAAAATCATAAATGATGAGTCTATTCCGATAAATCATTTATGAGTAAAAACGTCGTCATTTCGAGCCCCAAGACTTACAGCCCACCAAGTAGTATGACAGAATATAACCACTAAGCGGTTTAGAACCGCTAAGTGGTAGCTATCCCGCTTAGCGGTTCCAAACCGCTTAGCGGATATATTAGAAAACGCAAATAGCACATTATATATACTTTGCGATATTCTGTCATTAGTAGGAGGAACGACGAAGCAATCTATTGTTTATGTGTAGAATGAGATTGCTTCACTTCGTTCGCAATGACTACATTGTACTTATCAGAGAGGACTCAATGATGAATTATGATTAATAACTGAAGTGAAACAAAATTCATAAAGATAACAAAAAGTGCGGTTGCCTTATTAAAGGTAGCCGCTCTTTTTTTACTACTTTTCATCAAAGGAGGGCAAATTTTTATACAAGCTTACGGAAATTACAAAGCTCAACAGCTAATCTTTTTCCAATAATAAAAACATTTTATCTAACGACAGAAGTTTTAAATCTAACGA
>JBAXLO010000369.1:0-2360 GCA_037134755.1 Bacteroidota bacterium
GTTGGGCCAATAAAAGTAATGCCGGCTTTATTACAAGCATCAACAAACAAAGGATTTTCGGCAAGGAAACCATAGCCGGGATGAATGGCATCGCATTTAGCTTTTACAGCAACATCAATAATCTTATCAATGTTAAGATAAGTATCGCTGAGTTCCACCTTGCCAATGCAATAGGACTCATCACCATACTTAACGTGAAGGGCATTTGCTTCCACTTCCGAATAAATAGTAACGGTTTTGATCCCCAGCGCTCTGGCAGATTTAATTATCCTGATTGCTATCTCGCCTCTGTTGGCAACTAAAATCTTATTAAAAAGTTTCATTAATTATTGACTTATTGACGTTGTTTTAATTTTAAACAAAGAAATCGGGTTTTAGTTTGAGAGGTTTTTAGCTTTTTAGACTCTTAGGTTTTTAGTAGAAAGAGTGCCTAAAGTTTGAACTGCCAAAAAACCTATCAGATTAAAAGCAAAAAGGTATTTCTAAAGTCGATTTCTTATCTTTTGGTGTAGTTTTATCATCAATTTCCTCGAAAAAGCTTCGAATCTTCATACAAGACCTAGGATGTCGCATCCAAGACCTCGAACGTCATCGCCGAGACCTTCGACGTCTTTTTCGACATTTATTTTAATATTTAGATAGTTATGTTATGTAGTGTTGAATATTTTGCTATTAATAGATAATTTTAAAGAATAGAAATTAGATAGTGAAAACATACAAAATTATTCCAATACAAAATATTTTATATTAAAAAAGAAATCTTATTAAAACAATTTTGGTATGATAAAAAATTTGTATGTTTGTAGGGAAATTAAAACTATTTAAGAATGAAAATTTATATCCAATTGTTAAATGAAGGAACAAAAGTTTATAGACCTGTTCCAGCTATTATGATTGAAAACTGCATATATAAAGTTAAAGGAGAAGATATATATGATCCAGATACTGAAGAATGGGAATTCTTACCAGGTACTATTGTTATTGTAGAAGAACAATATTTATCTGAGGAATATGTTTTAGTGGCAATAAAAGAAGTATTAAGTTGAGATGTTTTAAATAACTAAAAAGGCTCGCATCAAACGAAACGAGCCTTTTTAAATCTAACGTAAAGACAATCCATAGTGTGTCCCTACCAATTTATAAAACTCTTATCTGTATTGAATTAAAATAAGGTCCTTTTGATTTTGAATAAACAAATCTCATTCTAAATTCATATTCCACACCACTTGTAAATCCACTAATTGTTTCTATATGACTTCCCATTGTTGTGCAATGAGCCCAATCATTAGGAGTAGTTTTAGAAACCATTCTAAATTCAATTTCATAAGAATTTGCTAAATCATTAGCTTTTACCGAAAAATCAAGATCACCCGGATTAGTTCCATTCACAACTGAAAAATCAGCAATTTCTTTATGCGATCTATCTTCAGTTATTACAAATCTACTTGTTAACAACATTTCCAAATTACCTTTACATATACGATTTACGTAATGACCTTCATTACTATAAACCTCATTCAAAACAATACGGGCTGCATTTTTGGCAGCTTTAGGTGCTCCAAATTTATTATGAGCAAAAACTAATTTAGTGTCAAAATCAGTAATTGCTGCTAAAAATTCTATTAAAGGAGGTTCAGGGTCTGTAAAATTAGCACTCCCAAGCAATCCCGAATAGGATACCTTTGCTTGATGCAATGCATCTAAATCTCTCAATCCGGTTAATCCGGTGTTAATTGATGGTTTCTGATTCATATTATTTATTTTATTATAACTTGTTAATATATTAATATTTAATTTATTAAATTGCTTTTTCAAAAAGTCTCCGAAGGGGCATATCAGGTCTATTTGCTCGCATGTAGACTTTATTTGCTGTCATGGAAACTCTATTTGCTAGCATGTAGACTCTGTTTGATGGCAGCAAGACTTTGCCTGTTGGCATGATGACATTACATGCTGGCATTTTGACATTGCCTGTTGGCACGAAGACTCTTTTTGCTGACAATAAGACTCTGACTGTTGATAGAAAGACACTTTTATTTGAGAGTTAGGCAGTATATACGCAAAGCCTGACTTATCAATGCAAAATTGCTTTATAATCTGATTATATGAAATATCAGAATACGAAAATACAGATGCGCATGAAGTAAAACTACTCATTTTTTTAATTTTATTCGTCGTTATTATTTCAACAACATTAATAAAAACCGATACTACTACTCTTTTCTGATTTGTTTCCGGATAGTGAAGGTGAATTTTACTTCTATTAATTTAAAATTATCCGAATAGAAATTAGATGCTGCAAAGATACAAAATTATTCCAATACAAACTATTTTTATTTTTATTTTAAAAAGAATATTAC
>JBAXLO010000370.1:0-2350 GCA_037134755.1 Bacteroidota bacterium
CCCTGTGCTGACAACCTGATAACACAGAATACTGCTAACAAAAAAAGTATCGATCTTTTCATAGTAACATTTTTTAATTTATTCATAATTCTTTCTTATTCTTTTACAAACTTCTTAACCACATTTTCTTTATCTGTTGATAGCTTAATAAAATATACTCCAGCCGGGAATGCTCCTGTCTTTACGACTGCTTTCTTTGTTATTAAAGAAGTATATACGGTTTGCCCGATAAGGTTAAGTATCTCTAGTTTTTGTTCTTTGGTTGAGTTGGTTTCTATAGTTAGATTGTCTTTAGTGGGGTTGGGATAAATAGATACTATATTATTAATAGTATTTTCTTTTATGTCTGTTAGCTCTGATAAAGAGCGTTTCCATACACCTGTTGCACCCGTTCCTATATAAGCGTAAGTATTATCAAAAGCAATACAACCTATTTGAGTATTTGATGATAATCCATCACTTATATTATTCCAATTGATACCATTATCAGTTGACAAAAAGATTCCACTATTAGTACCTGCAAAAATTTTGTTATTATTTACAGCTAATGCTTGAATGATAGTATCTGTTAATCCTGTATTAACAAGCGACCAACTACTACCATTGTTTGTAGATAAAAATAGTCCATTAATAGTACCAGCGAATACATTATTTCCATTAATAGCTAACGATGTAATATAAGAAGCCGTTAAACCATTATACATATGATACCAATTGGTTCCATTATTTGTTGATAAGAAAACACCTTCATTACTTGTGCCAGCAAATACATTACTATCTTTAATTGCTAAAGCATTGATATAAGAGCATGATAATGCAAATGTAACATCATTCCAGGTAATACCGTTGTCTTTTGATACATATACACCGCCAATGTTTCCTGCAAAAATAGTACTCCCACTTATAGCAAGTGACCAAACACTAGGTTTTATTAAACCAGTATCTATTGTTACCCAACTACTACCATTGTTTGTTGATAAAAACAAACCATTCATACCATTGATACCTACATAAGTATTATTACCACTTATAGCTAGTGCGTTAACCTGATTACAATCTATCATACCATTATTTAAAGGAGTCCAATTATTTCCATTGTTTGTTGATAAATATACTTCACTTACTTGATCTTGAGTCCCTGCGAAAATATTATTCCCACTTATGGCTAATGCTCTAACAGTTGAATTAACATGAATTGTATTAGTGGCAATCCAGCTATTCCCATTATTTATAGACATATATACTCCATTCTCTACAGTTCCCGCAAAAATGTTACTGTCACTTATAGCTAATGCTGAAATATATGTATTTGTTAAACCTATATTCATCTCAGTCCAACTATTCCCATTATTTGTTGATTTATAAACACCACCACCATATAGCCCTGCATAAATATTACTGTCTTTTATTGCAAATGCCCAAACCCATGAATTTGCAGGTAATCCATTATTTACCGCAGTCCAACTATTCCCGTTATTTGTTGACAAAAAGACTCCCCCATACTGGATGCCAGCAAAAATATTACTATCTTTTATGACTAATGCCGAAATTGTATTATCTGTTAAACCTGTATTCACAGCTGACCAATTATTTCCATCATCTACTGACATATATAAACCTCCGTATGTTCCAGCAAAAATATTATTACCACTTCCAGCTAATACATTAATTCCCCAATTAATTGAAGTGTCATTAGCCATTATCCAGCTGCTCCCATTATTTGTTGATAAATAGACACCATGTCCATAAATTCCTGCACAAACGTTGCTATCGCTTATTACTAATGCTGTGATATAATTACTTGGCAATCCTGTATTCTTAGCATTCCAACTATTTCCATTGTTAGTTGACAAATAGATACCATCTCCCCATGTTCCGACAAAAATATTACTATCGTTTATTACTATTGTAAATACACTAATTGTATCAGGTAAACCATTATTAACTACTGTCCAATTATTGCCATTATCTGTTGACAAAAATATACCTTTATCTGTACCTACAAAAGTACTACTCCCTTTTGTAGCGATACAATTTATTGTTCCACTTCCTGGACCACTTGTTTGTACCCACTGTGCCTTTGCAATATTCATTACTAAGATTGCAAAAATTAATACATAAATCTTTTTCATATTGATGATTATTTATTGTTTAATAAATTTTGTTACTCTTGTTTTTTATTACTCACCTCGACTTCGCTCGGTGACCGCTTATGTTCGCACGGTGACTGATTACGGTCGCTGAGCGGAGCCGAAGCGTTATTCTTTCACAAACTTCTTAACCACAGTTTCTTTGTCTGTTGATAGCTTAATAAAATATACTCCACCTGCAAATGCTCCTGTCTTTACGA
>JBAXLO010000371.1:0-2295 GCA_037134755.1 Bacteroidota bacterium
ATCGTCGATGAAAAGCTTGTTATCATCAATCGAAAGCTTGTTATCGTCGATAAAAAGCTTTGTGCTATTAATAAAAGGTATCTTTGGGAAAATGGGTAAACTTTAGTTTTAGGAGGCTGTTTTATTGAATTTGTAATTCTATTCTTAAAAATAATCTTACTAATAATAAAAGGGCTAATATAATTATTAGTACTATCTTGATTTAAAACTATAGCAAAAGCTGAACGACGTTTAGTTTGGTTTGCTAATCCTAACCTTAGAGTGGGTTTGTTTGTCTTGTTATGAGAGTTATAGGCTCTCATCGTAGGAAAAATTAATATTGTAATGAACTTCTTTAAACATGTGGCAAAAATAAACAATTTAATTATCATTTGCAAATAAAAGATTTTTTATTTCATAATAATGATAATTATTATTTATCTTTGCATAAAATAAATATCAAATTTATGAAAATTAATAAGCAGGTATTAACTCTGTTGTTTTCTTTTTTACTTTTTAATGGATTTTCACAAACTATACCCATAACTAAAACATGGGGTTTGTCATCAGAAGAGGAGCAAACTACAGCTATTTTAGAAATAAATAATAATTCATTCATTGTATCTTCTTCCAGATTCAATAATGATACCATTTGGAATAAAGAAAGTGTAATTTTAAAACTTGATAGTAATTGTAATGTAATAGATAGTTTGAATTTGATAAATTATCATAAAAAAGGGAAGTATTATTTTCTTGAACGATTATTTAATTTTAATAATCAAATAATTGGAAATGGTTATTCTGTTGATAGTATTAGCTATAAAGTACAAATTTGGTTTTCAGTATTAAATGCTGATTTATCAATTAAACAAGATACATTATTAGGTAATGAAGATTCGTTAATGGGTTTACTGACCTGTAGTTTTTTAGCAACTTCACAAAATAAATTATTGGCGGCTATATTTTATACAACTGATTCTACTACTTTTGCACATGATTCAACAAATACATTAATCTGGGTGCTTGATACTAACTTTTGCATTATACAAGAAAATTCTATTTATACTAATTTTGGTTATCATGGAACCTCAGTTGTTGAAATGATTTCAAATCAAACTTATCATATCATTACAGAGAACGACATTACTATAATAAATCAAAATGATTTAATGGTAAAATCTATTGTTGTTAATGGTATATTTGATGGATTTATTGGCAGTTCAGGTGCAAAATCAATCAATGATTCAACTTATATAATAACAGTTCCTCAGCCATTCTGGACAAATATAATTGATGGCAAATTTGGAATGAATACCTGGTTATTTACTCGTGATAAGAATGGCACATTGAAAGATACTATAAAGATTGGTAATATGCTTGAACAATTTGATAAAATTGCTATTGATGATTTTGCTTTCACTACTTTAGATTCTATATTTGTAACAGGAAGTAATTTTTCACTTGATTCAAATTTTATATCTTATGAAGATAATACTATTTATTTATGGAATGTTAATTTAAATGGAGATATTAACTGGCAAAAATACTATGGGATTGGTAAGAAATTTAGTGTTGTTGATATTCAAAAAACAAGTGATGGTGGTTGCTTTATTATAGGAGTATTATGGAATTGGCATAATTATCCACAATATACTACTGATTTATTCTTTTTAAAACTAGATAGAAATGGGAATATAACAGGTACACAAGGAATAAATGAGATTACAGTACAAAACGATATTTTAGTTTATCCCAACCCCACCAAAGATATTCTTACAATAGAAACAAACTCTAACACAGAACAAAGATTAGAGATAGTAAACCTTAACGGGCAAACCGTGTATACTAATATTATATATAAGAAAGCAACAGTTAATACTTCCGCTTTCGCGAATGGAGTTTATATCTTAAAACTAAGTTCGGATAAAGAAACTGTAGTTAAGAAGTTTGTAAAAGAATAGAAGAGAGTGCCTAAAGTGCCTAGAGTTTGGAGTGTCTAAAGTTAAAAAATAAGAGCTTTCATCATTGTTATGGTGAAGGCTCTTTATTATACCCAAATTCTTTTCTGCATTTACCGTTAACTTATCAATAACAACCGTAAACTGATTTGTTGAAAATAATATACAATGAAATACGTTTTGATTTAAAAAAAAGTGTAATTTTGCAGAATAAATTATCAATAATAAAAAGTAAATATAGTCGTTACAAAAACACAACTAATAAAAAGTAAACAAATAATTAATAACAATAAATAAATTTTTAGAAATGAAAAAACAAGTCGATTCTTCAAAAGGTGATTTATCAAAAAGTTTAAAA
>JBAXLO010000372.1:0-2272 GCA_037134755.1 Bacteroidota bacterium
GGTTCAGGATTAAAACGTGAAGATGCAAAGATTGAAATGACCGGTGGTATTAATGCGTTTGAATTCAAAGGGAATGTTTATGACTCTATAGCTATCAAAGGGCAGTTTACAAACAAGTTATTTGATGGTTATTTAAGTGTTGTTGATAATAAAGTAGATTTTAACTTCCTTGGTAATATTGATTTCTCATCTGATTTGCCGGTATTTGATTTCACAGCAACTATTAAGGATGCTAATCTTTATAAACTTAAATTAGTAAATAGCGATTCAACGGGTATATTGTCTACGCGACTTAATTTTAACTTCAATGGCAATACTGCAGATAATATTAAGGGTTTAATAAAAGTAGAAAACACATCTTACCGAAAGGGGAAGGATGTTTATAATATGAAATTACTATCTCTTAATACCTATAATGATACTGCCGGGCAAAGGAAGATAGAATTAAAGTCCGATTTTATTACTGCAGACATGTATGGTTCCTTCCGATTTACTGATTTACCTGCTGCTTTTGATAATTTTATAGAAAAGTATTTGCCTTCGTTCACTCCAATTAAAATAAAGAATAAAGCAGAGGTCGCTAAGAATGATCAAAAGTTTGTTTTTAATATATTATTACGAAATACGGATGAATTAAGCCGACTTTTCTTCCCATCATTGTCAATAGCTAAGAATGCAACTATTACCGGCAGTTATAATTCTAAACTTTCGGACCTTCGATTAAATGGTAATGCAACTGAACTCACCTTTAACGGCAAGCAATTTAAGGATTGGTATTTTGATGGAAATACTGACAGCAAAAGATTGTATTTAAACACCGGTTGTTCTCGTTTAGCGATTTCCGACAGCCTTGGTATGGATAATATAAAGCTTAAATCTTATTTGCAAAGCGATAGTATTTTATTTTATGTAAAATGGAAAGAAAAGAAATCTTCTTTAACTCATAATTCCGGTGATATGAGTGGTTATGTTAGTTTTGCAAACGTCCCTGAAATAAATATAGCTCTTACTAAATCGGATATAATTATTAACGATTCTGTTTGGAACTTGCGTGGTAAGAATAGTATCAAAATAGATTCTTCGGTTATCTCCATAGATAATCTGACTATGAGTAGTGGTTTTCAATCGATAGGTATCGAAGGTAAGATTACAAAAAATCCAGGTGAGAAAATCTATTTAAATCTATCTAAATTTGATATTGCTAACTTTGCTTTCTTCCTCGAACCCAGAAATATTTATTTGTCTGGTTTGGTAAGTGGTAATGTTGGCTTTTACGACCTTTATAAATCGCCCAATTTTATCACCAATTTAAATATTCAGGATCTTAAGCTTAATAAAGATTTGTTTGGGAATGCTAATCTTGTTACAACCTGGGATAAAAACCGTGATGCTTTGTATTCCAAGCTTGTCATTAGGTATAAAGGCAATGTAGGAGAGGCTGATAGGATTGTAGCCGATGGTTATTATTATCCTAACGATCCTAATCAAAATTTTGATTTTAAACTGTCACTTTTCAATCAAAGGATAGCTAGTATTGGGCACTATTTAAAGTCTTTCAGTTCTGAATTTGAGGGTCAGGTTTCGGGTAGTTTGACTTTAAAAGGGACAGTTGCCAAACCTATTGTTAAAGGTAAGGTGAAGTTAGACAGAACAACTATGAAGATCGACTATCTTAACACCGTATATTCTTTAAGTGATTCTGTTGAGATTGGTATAAACTATTTTGCATTTAATAATTTCGTTTTCACTGACGAAAATCATAATACCGCACGCTTGGATGGTAGAATAACACATGAAGGTTTTCGTAATATTCGTCTCGATCTGAAGGTAACTACTAAGAAGTTTATGATGCTTAACACAAAATCATCTGACAATGATATGTATTATGGCAAAGCTTTTGCAAGTGGCGTTATAAAGATTACAGGTCCTGATAACGATATTAAGCTCGACATCATTGCTAAGACGGAGAAAGGTACCGAATTAGTAATTCCTATTTCCGATAAGACCGTAAACCGTGATAATAGTTATATTACGTTTATTGATAAGAATGTAGAGGATAATAAATTCAGGTATCGCACCAAAGCCATTTACGGCGTGACTATGAAATTTGATTTAGATATTACTCCTGATGCTCAGATAGGTTTAAATGTTGAAACCGGTAATACCGGTGGCGAGATTCGGGCTAATGGTAATGGTAATATCCAGATGGTAATTGATGATGCAGGTTCCTTTAATATGTATGGTAACTACACTATTGTGGAGGGGCTTTATT
>JBAXLO010000373.1:0-2260 GCA_037134755.1 Bacteroidota bacterium
TTAAATCAGTTGAAAAAGCTAAAAATATTAATTGCTGAAGATGATGATATTTCTGCTTTCCTAATAGAAAAAAGCATAAAAATATTCAGTAGAGAAATTCTTAAAGCAAGCTCAGGTTATAATGCAGTAGAATTGTGTAAAACAAATCCTGATATCGATTTAATTTTAATGGATATAAAAATGCCAAATATTAATGGTTTTGAAGCTACTGCTTTAATAAGGCAATTTAATAAAGATGTTATTATTATTGCTCAAACAGCTTTTGCATTGTTTGGTGACGAAGAAAGAGCTATAGCTGTGGGTTGTAATGACTATATTGCAAAGCCTATAGATATGAATTTGTTAATGGCTAAGATAAAGAAACATTTTAAACAATAATCATAAAATCAACAAATCGAAGAAAAAATTAACTTCAAAAATCCAAATAAGTCTTTATATGTGATATTAATAGCTAAGTAGATAGACGTAGCAACAAATACTTTTCCCATTCTTTTAAATGGAGAGTAAGCCATTATATAAACCCATATCCGTCATTAGAAAAAATTCCTATTGATGGATATAAGAATCTAAAAACAAAATTATTATTATGAAAAGAAACTAAAAGTTATTTAGAATAGTTTTGGATAAACTGCTATCAGATAACATCTGACAAGTTTCCAAAACATATTAGTTTTATTTATTAAATGGATAGAAAATCAATCATACAGCTTAATAAACTCGTAAGTGTTTCCGGTCCAATCCATGTATCGTATAAAGTCGGGGAAGGGGATTACAAGCGATGCGGTGTTTTGATTAGGGTGAAAACTTATGCTTTGAGCCTTCAATAAGTTCTCGTCGAAGAACACATGCACGTGATTATCCACATCATTGATCAATCCAAAGGGCGAAACGGAGCCGGCAAATAACTTTAGGTATTTGGCAAGTCGCTCGTCGGAAGCAAAAGTTATTTTTCCTTGTCGTAAGCGCAGCTCTAAGTCTTTTATAACAATATTTTGCGAGTATTCGAGTATCACCAAATAGTGTTTATTACCTTTATGGTTTCTAAAGAAAAGATTTTTGCAGTGTGTAGCCTTCAAATCTTTCCAATAGATAGCCGCTTCTCTGACAGTAGGAACCGGCGGGTGCTCGTGATACTCAAAAGCTATGTTTAGAGACTTTAATACTTCGTAAACTTGTGGTTGACCGTTCATTTTAAACTAATTTTTTAGGATGCAAAGATAAGGACTTTAAAATTAATTGAGATTATTGAAATGAAAAATGTTTAATTAATAATAAAATAGTAATTTTGCAGGATATTTAAACAACAATTACAATGGAACATAAAATTGCGCCGTCACTTTTATCTGCGGATTTCTCTAATTTAATTAAAGATATTGATATGGTGAATAATAGTGAGGCCGATTGGTTTCATTTGGACGTTATGGATGGAGTTTTTGTGCCTAACATTTCTTTTGGGACACCAGTTATAAAACATATTAAACGCTTTGCAAAGAAACCGTTGGATGTACATTTGATGATTGTGGATCCCGACAGATATTTTCAGGCTTTTAAAGATGCTGGAGCCAACATAATAACTGTTCATTACGAAGCATGTACACATTTAGACCGCTCCATAGCTGCTATCAAGAGCTTGGGAATGAAAGCAGGAGTAGTTTTAAATCCTCATACGAGCGTTTTAATGCTGGAAAACGTTATAAAGGAGATTGATGTGGCATTATTAATGTCAGTGAACCCTGGATTTGGAGGTCAGAAGTTTATCGAAAACACTTATCGCAAAGTTTATCAGCTTAAAGAGATGATTGAACAATCAGAAAGCAGTTGCGAAATAGAAATTGATGGTGGCGTAGATCTTGAAAACGCTTACAAACTAGTTGAGGCAGGGGCAGATATACTTGTGGCCGGTAACACAGTATTTGGATCGGCTAATCCAATGGAAACTATTAGCAAATTAAAGAATTTTGTGATAGAAGAATAGGGTTAAATTATTAAATATGATAGTTATATATATATAGTCATTGGTAGCCCCCATACTTTTCAGCACACCAAGTGATATGCCAATATTTAATTAACCACGTTGTCATTGCTATTAAAGTGTAGTAATCCTCAATCACACGATTACATTAGCCGCTATTTACGACTTTGCAATGACGGTAGAAATAACTCTGTTTTAAAGGAGTTATATATTTCTTTAATATCTATATCATAAAAAATAATCAGATTCAGCCCAATATTGATGCTTACGATTGAATAATAATTTAAA
>JBAXLO010000374.1:0-2258 GCA_037134755.1 Bacteroidota bacterium
TTAACCTACATCCTGACATTGACATCAGATTGCATAACCAAACTTTCAACCAAGGCAAAGGAGCTGCCATTCACAAGGGAATTGAACTTGCACAAGGTGATTATTTAATAGTACAGGATGCCGACCTGGAATACGACCCTGCTGAATATAACACATTATTAAAACCTATTGTTGATGGTTTTGCTGATGTTGTTTACGGCTCCAGATTTATGGGTGGCAAGCCTCACAGGATACTTTTCTTCTGGCATACTATAGGTAATCGTTTCCTCACCTTTCTTTCGAATATATTTACGAATCTTAACTTAACAGATATGGAAACTTGCTACAAACTTTTCCGTACAGAGTTTATTAAGCAAGTATATTTTAAAGAAAATCGTTTTGGTTTCGAACCTGAAGTAACTACAAAGATCTCACGTTTTAAAGGAATACGTATCTATGAAGTAGGGATATCTTATTACGGCAGAACTTATGAAGAAGGCAAAAAAATTGGTCCAAAAGATGGCTTCAGAGCAATCTGGTGTATCTTAAAGTATAATATATTCGACAAAAAATATAAAAAGATGTAATTATAAAAAGATGACAATATCAAATAGAAATATTATCAATAGTATCTGTGATTCTATTATTAACGTTTTAGAAAATAAGCTTTTCTTTTTATTAATAATTCTTTTAAATCTTTATCCTGTACTTACTAATAGATTTTTCGCAACACTTGATGGTCCTGCTCATCTCTACAATGCAAAACTAATTAATGATTTATTATTAAATCATAACTCTATTACCAATTCTATTTTTAAATTTAACATTTACATTACACCAAATTGTCTTGGACATTTTATACTATCATTCTTTTTAATTTTTCTTCCTGCTTGGATGGCAGAAAAAGCATTATTAATCTTATTTTTACTATTGCTTCCATTATCATTTAGGTATCTTCTTACATGTTTAAATGCAAATAAGATATATTCATATTTTATAATTCCATTTACTTATACATTTTTATTCATTTTAGGATTTTATAATTTCTTAATTGGATTAAGTTTTATTTTTTTCGGGCTGGGATATTTTTATAAATATCTTAATCAAGATAAATTAAAACACTATTTTTTGCTTTTTATTTTTTCTTTATTAATCTATTTATCTAATCCTTTATTATTAATATTATGGTTGTTTTGCTTATTTATTATTTTCTTTATTAATATTTTTCAAATCTTCTCTATAGAAAGAAACTGGTATCTGAAGAAGAATATAAGAAAAGCTTTATTAACATTAACTGCATTTTTACCTGTTGTTCTTCTAATTTTTAAATATATAACAATCCAACATAATTCTTTTGGGAATCGAATACCTTTTAATGAATTAATTAAATGGTTATATAAAATCAGAGCATTAATAGTATTTAGTTTTGGTTATGAACAAAGGTATACTGTTATATTATTTATTATTTTTATTGTATTAATTATTTCACTTCTTTTTAATTTAATCAATAAGAACTCCAGAAACAGCACTTATAAAAGATTTATTAGTAGCATTTCAATACTTATTTTCACAATTGTAATATTTATCCTTTACTTTATTTTACCTGATGAAATGGCAGGTGGTGGATACATTTCTATTCGTCTCAATCTTTTGCTTTTCTTATTTTTTATTATTTTTCTTTCTTATTTTGAAGTAAATAAAATACTCCTTTCTTCAGCATTTATCCTTACACTTATCATTCATATTTCATTAATGTCATATCATGTAATAAACATGAATTCTTTAAATAAATATACTGATGAAATGTATAATTGTAATAAATTTATAAAAGAGAACTCAACTATCCTTACTATAAATAAAACTGATAATTGGATGCAATCACATCTATCTAATTACGCGGGTTTGAATAATAATATAATTTTAAGTGATAATTATGAAGCATATAATAGTTACTTCCCTTTGCTTTGGAAAAACAATTCATTTATGAATTACAAGTTCTTTCTTGAGTCATCATCAGGATTTGATAATAAATTAATAAATACAAATAGAGAGAGTCAATCTTCTCCTGATTATATATTATTGTATGGCAATAACCCTCTTAAGAGTGATAATTGTGAATCTGAAATTAAAATTACAATAGACACCAATTATATTTTGATTCATAACTCTTCAGATAATTTTATAAAATTATTCAAACTTAAAAGCAATCAATAAATTGAGATTATATGAATAAGTTTTTAAGTAAAAAAGCAACAGATTATTATGCAATGGGTCTTTTT
>JBAXLO010000375.1:0-2241 GCA_037134755.1 Bacteroidota bacterium
ATGGGTGAGAATTATGTTGGTTATGACGAAGAAATAAAGAGAAGTACTATCTTCGGAACAGCTTTCGTTCGTTTAGGCAAACGTTTGCAACCTGGTTATGTATTGACTGTTGAACCTGGTATTTACTTTATCCCTGCTCTTATCGACCAATGGCGTGCTGAAGGTAAATTTACTGAATTTATTAATTATGATTTAGCTGATACTTACAAAGATTTTGGTGGCATTCGTATCGAAGACGATATATTAGTAACTGAAACCGGTTGCAGAGTATTAGGCAAACCAATTCCAAAAACAGTAGCAGAAATAGAAGCTATAATGAAAAAATAATTACGAATTACGTTTTCAAAAATTCATAATTCATAATTTAAAAAAGGCCTTCTCTATATTTTTTAGGGAAGGCTTTTGTTTTCATTAAAGAAATTATCATTCATAATTTAGCCTTAAATTCTACCATTCATTCCTTTATTTTTACCTTTTACACTCTATTAAAAGGCTGTAATTTTGCAATAAAATAAATAATAAAGATTTCATCTAAATAAAAAATATATCATGCAAAACAACAGAAAAATTGAACGAATTATAAAAGGACAAATGACCTCAGATGGCGCAGGTGTGAAGCTTACGCGAATTCTTAGCCACAACACTCAAGATTTGTTAGACCCATTCTTAATGTTAGATTTCTTTGGTTCTGATAATCCCAATGATTTTATGGCAGGCTTTCCTTTTCATCCACATCGCGGTATTGAAACTGTTACTTATATGATCGAAGGAAAAGTGGAACACGAAGATAGTATGGGGAACAAAGGTATAATTGGCAAAGGAGATATACAATGGATGACAGCCGGAAGCGGTATTATTCATCAAGAGATGCCTAAATATGAAGGTGGCAAAATGTATGGATTTCAATTGTGGGTAAATCTTCCTGCCGAATCCAAAATGATTTCGCCTCGCTATCAAGATATCTCTTCTAACACTATTCCAGTTGTAGAACTCGACAATAAAACAAAAGTAAAAGTACTTGCTGGTTCTTTCAATGGTATTCAAGGAACGGTGAAAGATATTATTGCTGCTCCTGAATATCTGGATATAGAAATGCAGGAAAACAGTGATCTTATTATACCGGTATCAGCAGATCATACTGTATTTGTCTATCTGTATGAAGGCATAGCTAATTTCGATGAATCCTTAAAAGAGGATTTACTAACAAACGAAGGAGCTTTGTTTGACGATGGTGATCAAATAAAAGTACAAACAAAAAACACTACTGCACGTTTTATACTTATTGCAGGTAAACCGATAAAAGAAACAATTGCTTGGCATGGTCCAATTGTAATGAACACTCAAGAAGAAATTGAAACAGCTTTTAAAGAATTGAGAAATGATACTTTTATCAAATCTTAATCATTAAAAAGTATGATATTTTCTAATTTAATCAATAATCATAATTTCTAAAATTAAAACAATCAATAATAAATGAATTTAATAGAAAAACTTAACTGGCGTTATGCCGTTAAAAGAATGAATGGAACAAAAGTTCCTCAAGAAAAAGTAGAAAATATATTAGAAGCAATTCGTTTAGCTCCAACTTCTTTGGGCTTACAAGCTTTTAAAGTTTTTGTAATAGAAGATGTAGCTTTGCGCGAAAAGATATTTAATGAAGCATGCCCTCAGCCACAAATAAAAGAAGCATCGCATATACTTATATTTGCTGCTAATAAAAAGGTAAATCAGGAACAAGTTGACGAATACATTCAACTTATTGCTACTACCAGAAACACTACAGTAGAGGGACTAAACGATTTCAAAGCACATTTTAGTCGTATCGTAAACGACACTGAAGAGCATAACTTTGCATGGACTTCACGTCAGGCATACATTGCTTTTGGAGTTGGACTTACAGCTGCTGCAATCGAACATGTTGACACCACACCTATGGAAGGCTTTAATGCCGAAAGTTTAGATGCTATTCTTGGGTTAAATGATCAAAACCTAAGTGCAGTAACCATCCTTACTTTAGGTTATCGCGATAATGATAATGATTATCTTGTAAATGCAACCAAAGTTCGTAAAAGTAAAGAAATAATGTTTAGTTTGAACTAATCTCTAGGATTAAATATAAAGAAAAGCCTTCTCTATTTATTTAGAGAAGGCTTTTTTATATTATGAAATATGAATGAAAACAATTGTGGTGTAATAGACAAAATAGTTGGTTTTTTGAAGACGATTTGCTCTAATGGACAA
>JBAXLO010000376.1:0-2218 GCA_037134755.1 Bacteroidota bacterium
ATGGCAACAATACTATTAGTAGAGGACGAAGTTAATGTTTCTTCATTCATAAAGAAAGGTTTAGAGGAAGAAAATTATTCTGTAGAAACCGCTTTTGATGGCACTACCGGTTTAAATTTAGCTTTGAATAAAGAATATAATCTGATTATTTTGGATATTATTCTTCCAAATATGAATGGTATTGAAGTTTGTGCTATTATTCGAGATAAAATTGGCTTTAATATTCCTATTATTATGCTCACTGCCTTAGGTTCTACCGAAGAAATAGTAAAAGGCTTAGAAGCCGGTGCGGATGATTATCTTATTAAACCTTTTCATTTCAAGGAACTATTAGCAAGAGTTAATGCTAATTTGCGAAGACAAATCATTACAGATACTGTTAAAATATTAAAATTTGCTGATATTGTTTTGGATTTAGAAAGTAAATTAGTTACGCGTGCAGATAAACCTATTAATCTGACTTCAAAAGAGTTTAGGCTATTAATTTATTTCTTAAAGAACCCCAAAAAGGTATTGTCACGTTATGAAATTCTAGAAAATGTATGGGATATTAATTTTGATATGGGCACTAACTTAGTGGATGTTTATGTTAATTATCTAAGGAATAAAATTGAAAAAGATTTCCCAACAAAATTGATTCATACAGTAATAGGAATGGGATATATATTTAAAGAAGAATAATATGAAAATACGACACAAGATTGCTTTAATTTATTCCCTTCTAACCTCATTAGTATTACTTTGCACGTTTATTATTGTATATTATTTATCCGCACATTATAATAAATCTGATTTTTATAATCATTTGTTTGATAAAGCTTTGATTGTTGCTCAAAAATATTTTGAAGAAGACGAATTAAATAAAAAAACATACGAAACAATTATTGAACGCTATGTTCAGAAATTACCACACGAAAAAGAGGTAATTCTTGATGCGCACAAACGACAAAACTCTCTTGATTCGCTTAAAACTATAATACCCGAAAATTTAGCTATACAACTACTAGATAGCACTTCAGTTGTATATTATAAGGGCGATATGCAGACTGTAGGTATTTATTATGCCGATAATCAAGGTGATTTTATCATCCTTCTCTCAGCTGTTGACGAGTATAGTATTTCAAAGCAATATCATTTGCTCAAAGTTTTAATTTGGATACTTATTATTAGTTCTTTGCTAGTATATCTTATTGGATTGCTTTACGCTAACCGTATTGTTGCTCCAATCGTAACTATAATGAATAATGTAAATAAAATTAGGGCAACTAATTTAAGTTTACGTTTAAAAGAGCGAAAAGGTACTGACGAACTGTCGAAGCTTATCTTAATGATTAATCAGATGTTAGAAAGGCTGGAACATTCATTTGAAATGCAAAAGGAATTTATAAGTAATGCTTCACATGAGCTAAAAAACCCTTTGACAGCAATCCTTGGCGAAACTGAAGTTGCTTTACGCAAAAGCCGTTCCGAAGAGGATTATATTAGTACCTTAACTATAATATATACAGAAGCCGAAAGATTAGACACCCTTACACGCAATCTTTTAAGCTTGGCTCAAACGGATTACACCATAACTAATTTGCCGCAAATTCAAATACATTTAAATAAACTGATTGAAGAACTTTATGCTCATTTTGAGAAGACTGATTATAAAGAAAGGTTAAATATTCAGATTGAGAAAAAAAACCAGTCCTATATTATTAATGGCAACAATAATTTGCTTAAAATAGCAATAAATAACCTTATTGATAATGCTCTTAAGTTTTCGTATGGGAAAATGGTGGATATCAAGCTATCTATTGAAGATAATCATATTATATTGACCATAAAAGATAATGGAATAGGGATTCCGATGAACGAACAGAACAATATTTTCCAACCTTTTTATAGAGCAAGCAATACACGCTCTTACAAAGGTTCGGGAGTGGGACTTGCGCTTTCTGACAAGATTATTAGATTGCACAATGGTTCTATAACGATAAATTCAGAAACTAACGAAGGTACTGAGGTAAAAGTGGAGTTTAAATTGTGATTTTTTCATGATTTTTTTTAAAGGGGGGGGCCTTAACATTTTTGTTAGGGCACTTTTTTTATCATGACATTTAATAAAATTGAAAATTTTGTAAACCCCTTAAAAAGAGACCAACTGACGAAAAGTACAGAATGCTTTTCGTGAGTATACGCCTTTTATACGATTTCATAGAATGCTTTTCGTGGG
>JBAXLO010000377.1:0-2212 GCA_037134755.1 Bacteroidota bacterium
AAAAGGAATGAGTCAAGTCTAAAAAGCACCATATCGTCATTGCGAAAGAAGTGAAGCAATCTCAATTATCACAAAAACAATAGATTGCTTCGTGGTGCATCCTCGCAATGACGACGTTCTTATATTAAAATGACTTATTAGACTGGGCTTTTATATTTATAGAACCAATAATATCTCATCCCTAAAGGGATTTTAAAAACGGTTCTAGCTTTGTTTTCAACCGATATTATTACCCTAACGGGCAAAAGAATGCAAACTAATTGTCAATAGCTTAGTTTTGGTTTTTTGTGGAGTCACAATTAATTAGGTTTACACTTTAATTAAAATATTTATCAATATTTTCCAACCTTTTTGAGAGTTTTTGCCTCTTTATATAAGTTCTAATTAAAAAATATTTTAATAATTAAGTACATTTGTTATAAATTTGTATTACTTTTGTGATACTCTAAACAAGAAAAGGCGTTAGCTTTTCAAAAAAGCCAAATTCCTACGCCATTTATTAAATATTTATCGCCTCAAGGAATTAGACGAATCTAAATATAATAAAAATGAATATTTTTGAATTATGAAATCAATAAAAATCAAACCAATATTTATTGTATTGTTTTTAACTATTTCATTTAACGCACAATCACAAATTTATAAAACAGGTGATATATTTCCAACCTACATTGATATTAATCCTGATACATTATTAAATTATCATTGTAGTTCTGGTCCTTCTTCAATAGTAGATTATTATTTTAATATGAATGGAGGTTCTCAATATGATTTAAAAATAACTGCATATTGTGAAATAGGACTTGCTAGTCAGTATAGAAATATTTCAATTTCTTGTTTAAATCCTGATTTCTACATTAGATTTGGTCGTTATGATTCGGTTTATAACAATAATCAATCAGGTTGGTGGGTTACAGAAGTTGCCAAACCACTTCAATATGGAGATACTATTAACTCCATGTTTTCTATTTGGTCTAATTCATATTTATATTTAACTGACTGGAGTCAGGAAACAGGAAATAGTAAATCGATAGTAGATTGGGTTAGTATAATAGATGAATATATAGGTATAAAATATCAAAACGCCACTGATACTATTTACGGATGGATTAGAGTAAATTGTTCCAGTACTGATAGTTTATATATAAAAGATTATTCATTTGGGGCTTTAACTCCAAATATACAATCATTCGAATTGGTTAATTTTAACATATATCCAAATCCTACACCAGATAATCTTAATATAGAAACAAATTCTAATACAGAACAAAGACTAGAAATAACAAATCTTATAGGGCAAACCGTATATACATCTTATATATATAGGAAGGGAATAATTAATACTTCCTCTTTCGCAAAAGGAGTATATATTCTAAAGCTTTCATCAGATAAAGAAACAATAGTTAGGAAATTCATTAAAGAATAGAACATCATGAAAAAAATAATCGTTTTAATAATTGCAATCTTTACAATATATATTGCAAAAGCACAACAATATGTGCCTTTTCCTGACAGTAATGCGGTTTGGAGCGAACATCATCAATTTAGCATTAGTTCGGGAAAACCTAATTATTATTATCGAAATATTTTAACAAACAAAGATACCATTGTAAATAGTAAAACGTATCATCAATTATTTTATAGTCTGGTTGATTCAACTTATAATAATATTGATACTTCTCTTAAATATATTGGGTGTATCAGAGAGGCAAATAAGCAGATTTATTATCTTTCAAAAGATTCTATTCATGAATATTTACTTTATGATTTTTCTTTAAATGTTGGTGATACTATTAAGTATGATTATTCGGCATTTACTTTTATTTATGGTTGGGGCAAAATAGACACATTAGTAGTTACTAGTATAGATTCTATTTTAATTTATGATGCGTCATACAGGAAAAGAATCAATTTCTCAACTTATAATGCTGGGTTTACAATTCCATTAAATTTCATACAATGGATTGAAGGGATCGGGAATAATATGGGATTATTATTCCCAATAGCTCTAGAACCTACTAATGGTTCAAATAATTGGTTACTTTGTTATAAACAAAATGATTCACTTATTTATTCAAGTTCTTCTACTATTTCTCCTTACGATTGTTTCCCGATTATTCAACAAATACATGAAAATATTCTAATTAATCAAAAAATTAGTATCTATCCTAATCCTGTAAATGACAAGCTGAATATAAAAACAAACTCTAAT
>JBAXLO010000378.1:0-2186 GCA_037134755.1 Bacteroidota bacterium
TGACTCTTAATCAGGGTGTCGCCGGTTCGAACCCGGCACGGAGTACCAAAAAATAGACATCTCTTTACGAGGTGTCTATTTTTTTAGTTCGCAAGAAACAGTTCATTTCAGTAAATAGAATTTGAATTTTAGGAGTTTTATCATTACACCCTTTTTATTATTGCAATGACCAGCGACGCAAGGAGCAGCATGCTTCCTATAAATCCGCTTAATAGAATAGTTTCGCCCAATATAAAATATGCCATTATCAATGTAAAGAGAGGCTCTCCAAGTAATATGATTCCTACGCTTTCTGAACTAGCTACTTTTTGGGCCCTAGTTTGAAATAGAGTGGTAATCCCCGTTCCAAGTACCCCCATAATAACTAAAACTACTATGTTTGAAATCAGCAGTTGGAAATTAAATCCTTCGAAAATGAGTGCAGCAATAAAGCTTATTATAGTTACCGTAATCAATTGTATTTCCGTTAAGATAAGATCATTTTTATCTTTTCCCAAACGATCCAATACTATAATATAAGCAGTCGAAACAATGGCGCAAAGTATGGATAAGAAATCTCCAAAATTGAAGCTGGTTCCATTTATTCCTGCAATTAATTTCAGTCCAATTATAGAGCATAGAACACTTATGGCTGTCCATTTTGATGGCCAAACTTTTTTTAATCTTGATTCCATTATAGGAATGAAAAGTACAGTTAATGCTATTAAGAATCCTGATTTTGAAGCGCTGGTAAATATAAGCGCTGAAACTCCTAAAGAATAAACAATAAAGAGTAAACTTCCTAAAATGCCTCCTGTTTTCAGCTCACTTTTTTTAACCTTTAGGAAAGCTTTGGGATTGGTGAAGAAAATAAATAAACTACCTAAAAAGAATCTTCCCATTAATAAATGGAAGGGAGGAATTGATCCCACATAAAGCTTTATTAAAATTGTACTCAAAGCCCAACCAAACGCGGTAATAATAAGCTGGATATATGCTTTTGATTTCTGACTTATTAGCTCTTTTTCATCCATAATTTGTTTCCCGAAATCCACCTTATTATGCAATAATTTTTATAGCAAAGGCCCTTGCGGGCCTTTTTTATTTTAGCAAGAAGATAATGTTCCTCCTCTAATAGTAAATCCTTTGGAATACCAGCTATCAGAATAATCTACGATTGCATTTTTAACATATCCTTCAATTCTTGTTTCGTAAACAACTTTAACTTCCTGTGAATCAACAACTGTATCATTTTCATTACTCAACCCATCCAGGGTCAATTTAAGCGATGGGCCTCCTCAGCCATATCCCCCAAATGATATTCTCAGCATAAGATCATCAGCATTGCTTTCCTTCGCAAATAATTCTTTCAATTTACTTACTGCAGACTCTGTTAAGCTTACCATATTTTTTATTTTCCTTTCCTTAAATTAACCATAACATAAATATTCATTTATAAAAGTCCATGAAATGAACTCCTGGTTTTCTGTAATTCTCTTCTCTTATTGTTACCCCAATTTTGTCAAGATACTCTAAAATAAGAATTGCAGATTTTCTACCGGTTTGAATAAAGTCCCTAAGAGAAGAGGCAGAAACTAAACCTTCGCTGTTTATGATTTCTCTAACTGCTTCTGCTCCTTTATAAAAACTACTATGATGCATATATAAACCGTCTTCAAAATCAATAATTATATTCTGTGAAATTAAAAACCTTAAAACTTCATCTATATTTATTAAAGATTTATTGCCTATATCGACTAATTCTTTAATTTGAGCTAAGTTGCTTGTATTAAAACCAGTTCCAAGAATATAATTTTCTACTTGTATCGTTTCCTTTTTCACTTTTATCTTATCTATTAAACTTGAATCCATCATCTGCAAGTTTTTATCTGCTACCGTTATTTTATTTTCTCCAATTATTATGTTCAATATTTGATTATAATCTTTTGAATCAATATTTTTAAACAACTTATTTTTTATTTCTTCCTTGCTAATTTGGAACCTAAAAGGATATTTTTCTTGGAGTTCCTCAAATTCATTTTCAATTAGAGACATTAACCTTCGTATTGATTCCTTTGAAATATATTTCTTTGAATCTTTTAATTTAAAAATGCTGCCATTTGCCACTCCCTCTTCAAGAAGCCCTTCGATTTTCAATTTGCTTAAATATAAATGCTTCCATATTTCATCTAAAAGTAAAGGCGTAG
>JBAXLO010000379.1:0-2176 GCA_037134755.1 Bacteroidota bacterium
TACCATTTGATAAATAAAAAGAAATAGTATAGGATTGACCGGATTTCATTGTTTTAGCGAGTTTAGTAGATATATATTCTCTAAATGTTGTATCAGCTAAATAATAAGTAATAAGTCCCATTTGTCCATTTCCTGAAAATGGTGTAATTGCACCAAGACCCGATATTAAAAATGAAGATCCAAATACATTTAAATAATCAGGGCTTCCGTAAGGATTACCACCAAATGGATAATAATGACCATTAACATCATTCCAGCCTACAGCTAGATTACATTGTGCAGCATATTGTGGTAAAGATGAATATATTTCAAAATCGCCATTTGGCACAAGATTAATTTGGGCAAATAGATTATTTGTCAGAAGATATAATAAAATTATGATAATTGATTTCTTCATTTTTTAATTGCAAAGATACAACAAAAAATGCCCTTTAATACATTTTTGTAATTAATTCGTAAATTTTCTTTTAATTTGAATAAAAAACATCGAAAATCATATATCGCTGTATATCTGCACACTAATTTAATATTTTGGCATAAACCAAAATGGATCATACCCATATATTGATATTTTGACATAAACCAAAACGGATAATACCCATTTATTGGTATTTTGGCATAAACCAAAACGAATCATACCCATTTATTGATATTTTGACATAAACCAAAACGGATCTTACCTAAATATTGATATTTTGGCATAAACCAAAACGGATCTTAACCAAATATTGATATTTTGACATAAACCAAAATGGATCTTACCCAAATATTAATATTGATGAAATCTCATTATAGGGTCTCCTAAAATAATAAATAAATTATTATTAGTTTTGATAGTTCGTTATTCATTTAATTAAACTAATTTTGACGAAAAATTATTGCATCGATTTATAGTAATAAATCCTAAGTGTAAATAATAACATTTAATATTAACAAAAATGTTTGTAAATGTAAACACAAAAAAATTTATGCATCATCTCCAAACTATTGTATTAGATTTGGATGGTTATCCTCAGGAGAGAATTGATCCTTTTGTTCGAGGATTCATCAATGCATGCCGTCTTAACGGCACTTTAGAATATCTGGAGATGGCAGATACTACCGAAGCTGTTTTAATTCCGTTTCACGAAGCCCGAACAACAACTAATGTTGATAAAAAAACAAAAACTACGGAAATTAAAACTATTAAAACGAATGAAGATTTTGTAAAAAAAGGATTAAAGGATCTTGAAACAAAAATTAATACTATTACCGATAGCAATCAATTGGCAATAGAGGAGCTAAATTTGAATAAAAAATCTTTGTTTTATCTAGGTGTAGAAGCCGACAGAGTTTTAAATTTTGAACAACTATTAAAAGCTATAAAGCAAAACCCTTTATATGCTAGTGTTTTAACACAAACAGATGTTTTTACCAAAAAGTGTATTAAATTATATACTAATAAAACAGACACAAGTACTGAAATTACCTTCGACGTAAGTGGAAAGAAAACACTTATTGATCCAATAAAAGATGTGATGTATCATAATTTTTTAACCACAAGTGGTTTGAATATTAAAGATTTGTCGAAAATGAGAGATTATTTCTTGACAGGTCTTATGGATACTGATAGTAGTAATCCTGATATACTATCAAAAGGTCAATATATGGTGTTGATATCAGCAGGAATGTTTATAAATGATCCAAGTATTAAGTGGAATTTTGGTGATTCACTTAAATTAGAAGGTCTTGGATTAGGAGATGCCCGTGCATTTTTATCTGATATTCCAAACCCAACTATCATCCCCGGACGTGCAGTATTTATTAATTCAGGAGAAACTATAGAGACTCCAATACAAAACATAGGCTCAGCCACTGAATACTATTTAATATTTGCATCAACTTCAGTAGCATTAGATGTAAAAATAAAGGTGACAGTTATACCTAAGAAATAATTAATAATTAATAATTAACAATTAATAATTGTAAAACAGGTAATTCTAATAAAAAACCTTCATCATTAAAGTGGTGGAGGTTTTTTTGATTACCTAATAGCCTAACAGTCTAAACCCCTAAAAGCCTTTTCTTCAATTCTAGGCACTTCAAACTTCAAACTTTAAGTACTTTTTATTTCCTAAAAGCCGGCGTAATAGACAAAATAGTTGGTCGTGCCTATCTAAAACCATTATTATATCTA
>JBAXLO010000380.1:0-2167 GCA_037134755.1 Bacteroidota bacterium
AACCATTTACCACTATTTAGTTTTTCTTACTGATACTTTCAGTACAGCTTCTTCGCCGGGTGTAACGCATGCAAATATCAGATATAACTGAGTACTTGTGCCTATACTTTCAAAAGGAATTGTTATTGTACTTCCGGCTGAACATAATTCAGCATAATCCGGTATGGTTTTGGGATTAGGGATGTTAGATAAGAATATTCTTACCATCCCTTTAGATTTATTCTCAATTTTTAGGAAATTTTTGTACTTAAATTTTATACTTGGGACATTAAGAAGTTTCCCGTAAGGAATTTTTACAAGAGTTTGATATTTAAATGTAAAATCAGGTGCTTTTTTCCTGCCGTGCATCTTTGTATAAGGATAATAAAAATTCACTAATTCAAGATTATCAATATTGATAATCTGAAGCTTATTGTAATTTATCAACAGCACTTTAGCCAAAGGATCTATCAAAGTTCTCATGTCTGATACATTAGTTTTGATATTTATCTTTTTGCTAGATTTATCTTTATATAAATCTGTAACTGTTTTTACAAATAAAGTTACCTGTGGCATTAAAGGTGCAAAATCAGGGTTTAATGACATACCTTTCTTTAATAATCCAAAATATTTCTTCCTCTTAGATTCTTTTCCTGTATAAAAAAGTGATTTTTTGTTTAGATGAAATTTTATTATAATATTATCATCATTATGAGTAATCGTATTTATCTTTGTTATCAAATCTTTAAGTTCAGAAATGATATAAGTTTTGCTACCTGCAATAATTTTAACGCTGGTGTTCATTTCGCCGGCATCAATACCTTTAATCAAATCATTAGTATGAAATGGCTTGTAAACAAGTTCAATTTCGTCAATCATCACTTGTTTTTCCACTGTCATTATTCCATGTTTTAATGCAGAAATATGTCCCTGACAAAATGCCGTTACATCTATTTTTGAGAATCTATATAACGTTAATATTATCGTTAATATCCTTTTAAGTTGTCTTCCGGTTTTTATTGTTGCTATCATTTTGTTTTTGTTAAGAAATTTATTTAAGACATTATTATAATAAGAAAATCAGTGAGGTAATAATACTGCAAAGGTATGTAAACTTAAACTAGTAATGGGTATAATAAAAATATATCTACAAAAATAAATTTCAGTGAGATAAATAAAAAATTACTTCTTTAAAAACTATAATTAGTGAATGTGGTTAGTGATAGCAGACTATAATTTTATTTTGAGTGAATATTGAAGATTAATATCCAAAATAAATGTATTTTAAATCATAAATTAAAACTGATAATGGCTTAAATAAGGCTTTAAAGCTATAGCTTGTATATGGATTGTCTTAAAATATATTATAAAAAAGAATCCGCAAATGATAAGCACTTAATATATGGTTTATGAGGACATCAACTACGGATAATGTCTTAAATTTAGTTTTAATCGATTCACAGAATTTGCGAATGCATTAAAACTCGTTTTAATCAATAAAAATATTCTGAGAATTGTTTATATCTTGTTTTAATCAATACACAGATTCTGATAATTCTTTATAACATGTTTTAATCAATACACAGAATTTGCGAATGCCTTATAACTTGTTTTAATCAATACACAAAATCTGTTAATGCCTTATAATTCGTTTTAAACAAAACTCAGAAATAATTATTGTATTAAAACATATTTTAAATAAAACATCAATACCGAGAAAGGATTAAAATGCTTTTTGATTGAAACGTAGTAATTGGGAAGCTTTCAAATCAGATTTTAAATGTATTATGAAAACAAAGAATGTTTCAAAACATAATTCAAATGAATCATATAAATAGAGATTGAATTAAAGTGTATTTTAATTGAATTACTGTAATAGATTATATTTTAAAACAAAAAACAGATCAAAATCTTAGGTATGAATTCATTTATTTTGAATAATAAGATTGTATTGATAATTAATATCGTATCTTTGTAAAAAAACAGCTCAATATTAATTTATGATAAAAAGAAATTTCAGTTTTGCTATAATAATGACAATAGTTATAATGTCATCATGTATAAAACCCACCCAACAAATTTATGATAGCAATAATAATGAAAGTAAAGTGCTTAAAAGAAAAGAAGTAAAGCTAAGAGATGATGTTGACTATATGATAATTGAAGGGAATATAAAAGATATAGAAAC
>JBAXLO010000381.1:0-2118 GCA_037134755.1 Bacteroidota bacterium
ATTTAAAGGGGCATAATCTTTATGTTCCTTTTTTTTATTATGTTTATGATGTTTTTTATTTTTATAATATTATGATATCTGGGCTTTCGCCCGATGATTATAATGTTAAGAAAAGAAGAGGGGAAGAAACAGCTATGTGCGTTTTTTATTATGGTAAGATGTTATTTGATGAGATCCCTCACTTTGTTCGGGATGACAACATATCTATATTTTTAGTGGAGAAAAGGGCGGCGAAGCCGCCCTTTTCTCTCCCAAACTACAACAATAAATGTCATTCCGAATGTAGCGAAGCGAAATGAGGAATCTGTAATTTTACTGCCATGTGTTTTATTTATATTTACGATGTTTTTATTTATGATAATATTATGATGTCTGGGCTTTTGCCCGATGATTATTTATGATAATCTATTAAACCTATCAATAATCAGTTTTTTATATTCTAATTTATACGCATCATTCAAAAAACTAATATCAATAAAATCCATCCAATTATCTTTTGCTTTTAGCATCTTATTAAACATATTCTCTTGTTGCTTTTGATCTAACTTTGAAGTATTAAAAGCTTTTATGAAGTCGTCTTTAACTATTTTTTTCTTCTTCCCATTTAATGTTAAAGCCAAATCTTCGTCATCATCAGGATTTATCAAAGTGGTGGCAACCATATCGTAGGCTGGTGCTAATACATGACCTATTTTTGGGAGCTGTATTAACGAAAAGTTCTTTAAATGCATATCTGCATTTCCCGTAAGGAAAGAAAATAATACTTGTTCGAAAAAATTAATTACATCCAAAACCGGATTAGTCGAATATTTAAGTATTGCCTTAGCTATCTGTTCGTTCGAGCCGTGATATTTATCTTCTGTCAGACGCTCTGTAAGCTGACACATGTCCTCCATGTGAAGTTTTTTGCCGTTAACTCTATCTATTCTTTTAGTTATATAAGCAAGGCTGCCCGACTCAAGTCTGATTAAGCTGTGTGGAACAACTTTGAGTTTTGCTATAGATGCCAAATGCATTGTTAAATCTTCTATTTCAGGCATAAATGGGTACTTATTAAATGGTGGTTTTAAAATATAACCGCCATACAAACCCATAATGGTAAATCTTTTTTGTCCATTTTGATTACTATCAGATGAAATATTAACTGAAATTTTTGGCTGCACCCCTGTAACCGTAGTTTGGCTTCTAACAACTTGTTCGGCAAGCTCTATCATCTGATTTTCGCTATATGGAAATTCAGGTGCAATCTGACTACCAAAAAACTTCTTACTACATAAAAAGTGAAAATCATTTTCATGTTCTAGCAATGGCTTATAACAATATAAACAATTCATTATTTTTGGTCCTCCTCAATTTTAGATTCTAAAATACTTACTGCGCCTATGCAATCTTTGCAACATACTAATAACAAGCCCATACGATCGCGTGGATTTAGCTTCCAGTTTTTCTCAGCTATTTCCAATAACCATCCTTCAGGGATAAGCCCATCGAAAAACGGGAATAATACTTTACTTGTAAATACTTCTGTTTTTAGTGGCAACGTAAGGCTAACAGCTTCTGGGTTTTTACTTTGTAAATAACTTGTATCATACACAAAATTAAACCCTTCTTCATCCTGTGTAAGCCAGCCGGCAGTAATATTATGTACTCTGATTTCTGCTTTTCTCATGATAATAATGTATTACGGTCAATTGGAATTGCACCTACCTGAAATCCGAATAGTTTTAAAACTAAATTAACTTTGTCGAGCCTTAAAGTTCCCTTACCTTGCTCCAATTCGCGAACAAAACGTAAACCAACACCTGCTTTTTCAGCTAAATCAGTTTGTGTTAGTCCAGCTTGTTTCCTTTTTTCTTTAACAAAATCGTTTATTTGCATAAAATATACCCTTTAGGGTACAAAGATAATATAAATATTCCAATTTACACCCTTTCGGGTATATTTATATTTATTTTTTTCTTTAAAAAACCTGTTGGATTGAATAATTGAGATTAAAATTCATCCAAATTAATAACTATTTTTAATGTTTTTATTTATGATAATATTATGATATCTAGGCTTTCGCCCGATGATTATAATATTAAGAAGAGAAGAGGGGAAGAAACAGCTATGTGCGTT
>JBAXLO010000382.1:0-2106 GCA_037134755.1 Bacteroidota bacterium
AAGTGAAGCAATCTCATTTATCATAATAACAATAGATTGCTTCGTCGTTCCTCCTCGCAATGACGATATAATACTACAAAAAAGATTAAATTAAATTGTTTCCCTAAAAGTCTAATAGTCTAAAAGCCTAAAAAGCCTCTCTAAACTTTTCTTCAACATAATACATACTTTTTTGTTAAGATAAGATATTGATTAAAACCTTTAGGTTTATTTAAAAATAATAACACAAAACGATTATGAACTATCCAAAGAAAGTAGTTATTGGCGATATTACCGTTAGAGACGGGTTTCAGCACGAAGAAATTTATATACCTGTAGAAGCTAAACTATGGTTGGCCGAACAATTAATATTATGTGGTTTCAAACATATTGAAGTTACCAATCTGGGCAATCCTGCAGGTATGCCACAGTTTAAAGATGCTGATGTTTTGATGAAAGCATTACGCAGTAGCAAACGCATAGCGCATCTTATCGATAAAGTTTCGCTTACTTGCGTTACTATTCGCGAAAAAGCTATCGAACGTGCTATCCGCAACAAGCAAGAAGGCTTCGGTCCCGACCGTATTTTACTTATGGTTTCCACAAGTGAATCTCACCACGTTAAGAACTCTGGTTTATCTTTAAAAGATTACTGGAAAATGGCTGAAGAATATATTAAGAAAGCCAATGATGCCGGCATTAATGTTAACGGAACAGTTAGTACTATATGGGGCTGCCCGATTGAAGGCCCTACTGAGATGAGAAAGGCATTAGAGTTTTCGAAACGTTGGTTTGATATAGGAGTTAAAGATGTTGAGCATGCTGATCATGATGGTTCAGCTTCTCCAAATAGGGTTTATGATTATTTCTCAATGATTATGGATGAATTCCAGAACCCACATAAACATATTGTACATTTACACACTACCCGTGGCTGGGGATTGGCCAATGCATTAGCAGCTTTACAAGCCGGTATGACCAATTACGAAGCTACTATGGGTGGCATCGGTGGACAACCTGCAAACTTTGTTAGTGGTGTTCCTGTTGCCGGTACCGGTGATTATTATTACGCAGATTCTAGCCTTACGGGATTAAATTCTACTGAGGATTTAGTTGTTATGTTTGACGAAATGGGAATAGAAACCAATCTTGATATCGAAAAAGTTTTAGAAACCGGACGTATGGTTGAACGTATTGTTGGCCGTAGGTTACGCTCCGAAACTATTAAAACAGGAAGAATTCCTAAATCCTTAACGGGAAGATAAGAAAAACACAAGCTATATGATATCCAAAAAGCCTTCCCCATTAATTTGAGGAAGGCTTTTGTGATTTCTCATTCCCTTATTTTAAAAAACTCCTTAATTTTTATTCCTTTTATTGCTTTGCTTTTTATTTTATCTTAGGGGCGATGATTAAACTGACAGATTCCTCACTTCGTTCGGAATGACAAGGCTTCTTCTATAGTAGTAGAGAGAAAAGGGCGGCTTCGCCGCACTTCCCTCCCATACTAAAAAAGAATAGCTGTCATTCCGAACGAAGTGAGGAATCTCAACCCAGTTACTCTAATCAAAATACAGGTTAAATGTTGTTCTAAGAATTATGAGGAATCTCAGTTATTTTTCCATTATCGTATAATTCGTTTCTATTTATATTTACTTTATCAATCAATGTGTCTTTTTTTAATCTTGAATATCCTTTTATTTGTTTTTCTCTTTTTATTGCTAAATCTATATAGTCAAAAATTTCGTAATACACCAATTTATCAACATTATATTTTTCAGTAAATCCTTTAACAAGTTTGTTTTTATGCTCATGACAACGTCTTCTTAATCATTTGTAACACCAGTATAAAGAACTGTATTGTTTTTATTTGAAAGAATGTAAACATAGTAGATATAAATTATCATATTTTATTTGTGTTAAATGTTTTGCAAATGTAATTATTTAATCATATCAAAATAATTTTACCTTCTTAAAAAATTAATTAAGATAGTACAAAAAAAACTAACTATAAGGCAAACATAATAAATAAGAGCAAGAAAAAAGAAAAGATACCATTCCAAAAAAAAGGAAATGACTTTTTACACGTAAAATATGATTTCCAAAAATGAGAATGACTTTTTAGAC
>JBAXLO010000383.1:0-2100 GCA_037134755.1 Bacteroidota bacterium
TTCCTGTTGTTGGTGTTACAGTATAAGTAGCGGTCTTAACAGTATTTGATGTGTTAATAAGAGTATTACTTATATTAGGAGCATTACTTCCGAATTCATAACCTGTAAGTCCTGTACCTGAAGGAATATTCCAACTATAAGTTGTTCCGGCTGGAATTGTTCCATTTACACCATTAACTGGAGTTAATGAAAATGAAACTCCACTACAAGTGCTTAAAACTGCATTATTAATAGCTGCTACAGGATTTACAGTTACCGTTACTGTAAATGTTGCACCTACACAACTTCCTGACTTCGGTGTTACTGTATAAGTCGCAGTTTGAACTGCTGTAGTTGCATTTATTAATGTTCCACTTATACTTAATTGTCCTGTATGTGTTCCATTTTGATCTATCCAGCTATAAGTAGTTCCGGCAGGTATTATACCATCCGTTCCATTAATAGGTGTTACTGTAAATGCAGTCCCACTGCATACTGTCTTGGTCATTGCTGTTATTGCAGGAGTAGGATTTACCACAATTACAACTGTATCCGTACTGGTTTCGCTGCCCGAGGTGGCTATTACTACACAAATATCAGTGCCTACAATAGTTGCGGCATAGCTATATGAAGATGTTGTCGACACCTGCACATTGTTTTTAAACCATACATAACTTACTGACGATGTGGCTCCCGTTACGCTGCTCGTCATGCTTACTATAGTTCCCTGACAAATTGTGTCAGAAACAGTATTTATTGTTACTGTTAATGCTGCGAAATTAAGTTTTACTAATAAAACGAAAATTAAAGACAAGTAAAATTTTTTCATGCGATTTTCTCCTTTTTTTAATTAATATTTATGTTCTTTTTTTCAATAATGTTTATAATAATTTTATTTTTGTTATAAAAATTAATACAAAGATAAAACAATTTATAATACAAGACGTAATAAATCGTAAAAGGTTGTATTTAAAATCACTTATTTAAAAATAAATATTTTTATTTTTTTACAGTCAATAGTCTTATCTTTACACTCCCTAGGAAATAACTGAAAATTAATTTATTGAAATCTCATTTTTATTGTAACTTTATTTCACAAATGGAGTTATAGTTAGTAATGTTTCTGATCTTTTTCAAAAACGATATTAATAATTTTCTTAAATCTTTTAATAAATAATATATGGCAACAAGTGAACATACCGGACATCCGATAAATGCAATGAATGCTGAAAAGTTAATTGCTTATTTAGTTGAAATGGGGCTTGAATATAATCCTGTATTAGATAGTATTAAGATACCGGCATTAAATTTAAGGCTGATAAAAGTAAATGGGAAGCTTCAAATAGTCAAAGATACTAAGCAGGCTTATGATAGAGCTACTAATGGAAGGGAAATTGAGCTTGCTGATATTAAAAAGTTAGCAACCCGTTTAGTAAATGCTTTAATTGGATGTGGAGCAAGCAAGCAAACAATTGCAGATGCCAAGTCGATAAACATTAAAATTCAAGGTGGTAGAGTTGGAGATTTAATTCCTGTTACTCCTCCTACTACCGAAGTTTTAAGTGAAGATACTGCTAAGATATCTAAAAACATATCTGTTTCTCAACTTAATATAGAGTTTGTTTATGATAACTTTATAAAACTAATTACTTTATTAGATCTTGAGCCATTGTATATTCCTAATGAAGTCGATTTGCAAGTAATCACTATGAAAGCCAAGATAGAAAGAATGAAAACAGCTAACAGTGAAGTAATTTCAGTTATTCCTCCTTATGAAAAAGCTATGGCTAACAGAGATATAGAAATGTATAAATTAGATACAGGTTTGGTAGATACCACAAAGGTAATCAAAGCCTATTGCTTGTCAGTTCTAGGATCGAATAGCGATACGTATAAAAAAATAAATGGAATTCATTTTAAGAATTTCTAATAAACTAAACCTTAAATCCGCAAGTACTGGCTTAAGATAATGATTATTAAATGACACAACCTAACCTAACCCAGTACTTACGCTATCGTGTACCCACAAGTATTATCAAAATATAATTTTTATTTCATTGCTTTTAGGACAGACATCAGCTCATTTATGCTACAAAACAAGATTAAAAAAACAATTCTAAC
>JBAXLO010000384.1:0-2095 GCA_037134755.1 Bacteroidota bacterium
GCAATCTAGAATCCGAAGATGCTACCATTATTTATGTAGCAGCAAATTCAGATGATCCAACTGTTAATAATGGCTATGTTATCTGCGATATTGATGGAAACGGGAATTTAGATTCTCAAGATTATGGATTGGCTTATAACAATGCAAATATTGGGGCTAATATTATAAATCCTTTTTCATATCTAAAGAAAAAGTAACAATTTCTTAATGTTTGAATAGGATGAATATTCTTCCTGTTTAAATTAATTATAAAAGCCTTCATCATTTAATTGGTGGAGGCTTTTATACATTTAAAACATTACAAATCTATTTTTTACTTTTTATGTTTTTAAATTAATTGATTAAAAAACTTACAGAATTGAGTAAGACGTATCCAGAATTGACTAAGATACTTTCAGAATATACTAAGAAACTTTCAGAATTGAATAAGAGATCCTAATCCCATCCTAATTATCTCCAGAATTGAGTAGGAAACTTTCAGAATTGAGTAAGACAAACGCAGAATTGAATAAGACATCCTAATCCCATCCTAATTATCCCCAGAATTGAGTAAGAAACTTTCAGAATTGATTAAGACGACCTTAGAAATGAGTGAGATTTCAAGTAGTATAAATCAGTTTGTCTAAATACTCTTTAGTAGTAAAAAATCATTAAATTGCTAGCTGTATAAATACGAAGAAGAAATATTGATTATTAGCAAGTATATTTTTTTGAATATAGATTCAAAAAGATTCTTAAGATTATGGATTGCTTTATAACAATGCAAATCTAGGAACAAATATTATCAGTCCTTTTACATATTTAAAGAAAAAGTAACAATTAATTAATGTTAGAATAGGAAAAGTATTCTCTATTTTTAAATAATAATAAAAGCCTTCATTATTTATTGATGGAGGCTTTTATTAAAATGGAAACATGCTTAATTACAATTGTATAAAGTTAAATAATATAAATGTTTTATTTTAAATGATTCATTTTTGCCAATATTTTAAACAACAGCTTCTAATAAAAAATAACTGATCTATGAATAATTTTTTTAAAAAATGATTCTTTTACAACCTTTTTTATATTTTTCTTGTCTAATTGAAAAACAATATGTATTTTTGTAATATATTAATAGGCTTAAATTATTAAATTAAATATGTCGAAATCATTAGTTTATTAAAGATATAAGTAAAATAAGAAAAAAACAAAACAATAATTACTCTATGAAAAGAACATCAATTTTACTATTTGTATTTTTTATATTAATTAAATTGTCTTCCGGGCAAGGTGTAAATTGCAGTGGTGCTGATTTATTTTGCCCCCCATCTAGTCCTCCTGCATCTATAAATGCAGGAAGTGCAGAAACAGGACCTAATTATGGGTGTTTATATTCAGAACCAAACCCAGCATGGTATTATGTACAAGTAGGTGTTTCCGGAGCTATCAATATCCAATTATCATCAACTCCTGCACATGATATTGATTTTATTTGTTGGGGTCCATTTACATCTCCTACTGCTCCTTGTACTAGTCAACTAACAGCTGCAAATACAACAGCATGTAGTTATAGTGCCAGTGCTACTGAAAATTGTAATATACCAAATGCGGTCGCCGGACAGATTTATATTCTTTTAGTTACAAATTATTCTAATTTAGCTTGTAATATTAATTTTACACAAACAAATTCCGGTCAATCAGGAGCAGGATCAATAAACTGTTGTGCTTTAAATATTAGTAGCCCTCCAACAAATTCAATTTGTACAGGTGTACCGCTAAACTATACAATAACAAGTCCGGTTAGCACAGCTGTTTATACATGGTCAAGAGGAGCACAGGCAGGTATTAGTAATGCTGCTGCAAATAATCAGACAAGTAATCCAATAACTGAAACGCTAATAAATACAACAGCATCCCCGATAGTTGTTACATATATGATAACTCCACAAGCAGATGGTTGTACGAGTTATCCATTTATTTATTCATTAACTGTAAATCCTAAACCTGTAATTAATGCAATGTCAAAAACTACCTGTAGCGGAGTAGCATACACAATTACACCTGCAAATGGTACTGATGGTATAGTTCCTTCAGTAACAACTTATAGTTGGTC
>JBAXLO010000385.1:0-2071 GCA_037134755.1 Bacteroidota bacterium
TTAACTTATCGAGTGTAAATGCTCGTTTCGATGACGTAGGAACAGTTACTACCAAACAAGCAGAACTTATTGGTGCGGTTGGAATGGCTGCGAGGACTTGCAATATTAAAAGGGATATCCGTTCTACACATCCTTTCCAGTATTATAAAAACTTTAAGTATGATGCAGTAACTTTAGAGAGTGGCGATGTGCTTGCCCGTGCTACTTTACGAAGGATGGAAGTGGAGCGTTCTGTTGCTGTCATTCGTCAGTTGGTGAATGAACGAAAGAAGTTTAGTGAGAATTATTATTCAAAGAAACCTAATTATAATATTCGTCTGGCGGGAGATTCGTTTGCTATCTCTTTGACCGAAGGATGGCGTGGAGAGATTTGTCATACTGCTATTACCGGAAGGTCGGGGGAGCTACTTCATTATAAAATAAAAGATCCTTCTTTTCACAACTGGATGGCTTTGGCTATTGCTGTCCGCAATCAGGAGATTTCTGATTTCCCTGTTTGCAACAAGAGTTTTAATCTTTCTTATTGTGGTAACGATTTATAATTTAAGACAATGATAACCGACGATTTTAAAATACTACGTTCGCATGGCATACAATATGTAAAGGATTTAACGAAGGTTAATCTTACCGAATTGTTTCGCGGACGTCCTGTTATTTCCAACAATCTTACTCTTCTAGAACGTAAAGCTGTCATACAATTATGTCCTGTTAAAGCTTTAAGTGGTGAAGATAATCTTAAATTAGATTTAGGTATTTGTGTTTATTGTAAGGAATGTCAGTTTGCATTGCCTGATAAAATTAAGTTTACCAACGATTATAAGTTAGCTTCTAACCACAGGGATAATCTTATTATTAAAGAAGGTATTGATGAAGCTGTTTCTTTTAATATGGATGCTTTGCGACCTGAAGTATTAAAGTTGTTCAGTAAATCGTTAAAGCTGCGACAGGTTTCTGCCGGAGGAGATGCAAGTAATGAGATGGAATTGAATGCTGCCGGCAATGTTAACTTTGATATGGGCAGATATGGGATAGAGTTTGTTGCTTCGCCGCGCCATGCTGACGGAATAGTTATTACCGGTCCTATATCGGAGAATATGTCTCGTGCATTACAGATTACTTATGATGCCGTACCCCAACCCAAGTTGGTTATTCTTGTTGGCTCAGATGCCATAAGCGGAGGTATCTTTGCCGAAAGCAAAGCTCTTAACCGTACATTTCTTAATGATATTAAAGTAGATTTATATGTACCCGGCAATCCTGCCCACCCTCTTACGTTTATTAATGGCTTGCTGAAGCTGACGGGGAGGATTTGATTCAATTACGAATTGTTTGAAATCTTATTCATGTTCTCTTCAATTAATTCCATTGCTTCCTTTCTATATTCACATATAATATAAATGGATTTTGGTTTTCTTTTATATCTTGCTGGTAAGTAATCTTTTTTATCAGTAATAAAGATATATTTTTGAACAACCATTATAAATTCATTATATTTTCCCTTTTCTAATATATCTAACGTAGCATTACCTCTAGCATATACACCATAAGATTTAATATCACACCAATTAATTGAAGAGTCTTTATAAAAAGATTTAAATCTAATCCCATTATCAGAAATAGTTATTGTAGTAAATAAATCAATAATTAGTACCCCAAAGACATATATATTTATAATAGATAAACTATACAAAATAAATATTAATAATGTATCTTTGTTAAGTTCTAAATTTACTTTATAATAAATCAACAACAATAGCCCCAAATAAATTAAATAATTCAATTTATTTGATGTTTGAAAATTAACTTTTGAAAACTTCATTTGAATTAGTATTTTATTAAATTTTCTCCACCACTACTGCTGTTCCGTAGGCTAATACTTCGATGATTCCGCTCATAACTTATATCTTTTTTTAAGCCACTATTTTACTTTGATAAAATAATCTTGTTTTAGATTCATTGTATTCTTCTGGGGATAGATTGAGAATATCCATTGGTATTTTATATTTTCTCATGGTATCTGTTTCAGGTTTCATTGTTAGTTTGGCTCTTTCAAACAAATCAAGATTATTAA
>JBAXLO010000386.1:0-2070 GCA_037134755.1 Bacteroidota bacterium
CAGCTGTAGCGGGCTTAACTTATAGTACTACTTTAGGGGGGACATATACCACTACATTAACACTTTCACAGCCGGGAGGCACCTATTCTCAGACTGTTTACGTTAAGTTCACACCCACATTAGCAAAGCAATATTCAGGAAGTATCTCTTTTAATGGCGGTGGAAACCTAACAGCAAAAACTATAACAATATCCGGTAGAGGAGTAACACCTGTACACTTCGTTACTGTAGCAGGTGCTGGTACAAAAGATGGTTCTTCGTGGGCAAATGCTCATGATGGCACTCAAATACAAGCAGCTATTAATGATAGCTTAGTTACAGCGGTATGGTTAGCAGCAGGTACATATTTTCCTACCTCAGGTACCGATCGTACCATAGCTTTTAAGATGAAAAATGGAGTGGCTATATATGGCGGTTTTGCAGGTACCGAAACTTTTTTTTCGCAAAGAAACATTGCAACTAATGTTACTATTTTAAGTGGTGATATTGGCACAGTTGGTGATAGCACCGACAATAGTTACAATGTTATATTTAATAGCAATATTATAGCGAATAGGCAACTTGTTGCTCCTGCAATCCTTGATGGTTTTACTATTAAAAATGGTTGTGCAAACAATTTGGTACTTGATATAAAATACACTCAGGGAGGAGCTATGCACATTGATGGCCTTAGTGCATTAAATGTCCGTAATTGTGTGTTTGAACATAATTCAGCTACTATGGGAGGAGCTTTATATGTTGCGGGTAGCCAGTTAGCTGCTTACACTATGCAAAGTATAGCTATTCTTCCGGTATTTACAAATTGTATTTTCCGTTATAATTATTTTAACGCAATATACAATCAGGGAGGTGGTGCTGTTTATAATAATTATGCCACACCTATATTTACCAACTGTCTCTTTTATGGAAACATTGCTTCGCAAGGAGGAGCCATTATTGAAGCTGCTAATTCTCCAGGCTCTACTTATAACAACTGTACATTTACGGCAAACTTAGCTTCAAAAACCGACTATTATAATGGAGGAGGAGCTATAGCAATAGCTAATAATGGGTATTCAAATCTTTACAATTGTATAGTTTGGGGTAATACTTCATTATCGTTATCATACAATAAAGGGCATCAGTTTGCTTTATCATCTGGGGGTATAACACTTAATTACTCCTGCTATTCATATGGACCAGGAGATATTCTAACAAGTAATGGAGTTTTTACTGCAACAAATAATAACATTACAAGTAATCCAATGTTTGTAAATCCTTCAACAAATGATTATCGTCTTTATGATATCTCACCATGTTTGGATGCAGGTAATGATTCTTATAATGCCGAAACTTATGATATTCGTGGTATAGGTTATAGCAGAAATCTTTTAAAAACCGATTCAAATACTGTAGGCACTATTGATATGGGAGCTTATGAATTTAAAAACGGATTTGATCCACCTTGTGTATTAGCCATTAGCAGCCAATCCACTGCAGCACAGTCACAATGTTTGAACGGCACTTACAATACCATTTCAGTAGAAGCTACAGGCAATGGATTAACATATCAATGGTATTCCAATGCAAGTAATAGCAATAGTGGAGGTACTTCACTAGTAGCAGCTAATGGAGCACAAACAAATAGTTACACTCCACAATCAGCAACAGTGGGTACTGCATATTATTATTGTGTAGTAACAAACGTATGTGGTTCAGACACAACTCTTATATCCGGAAAATTTATTACAAGTGCACCTACTGCAATTAGCAGCCAGTCAACAGCTCCTCAAACACGTTGCTTTAATGGTACTTATAATGCAATTACTGTTACAGTAGCAGGATCAAACGTATATCAATGGTATCGCAATACAACAGCCGATACTATCGCAGGATTTGCAGTAGGGACAAATTCTTACAGTTACACCCCATTAGCCGATACTGTAGGTACCAGATATTATTATTGTAAAATAACAGTCGGTTGTGGAGCTCCTATTACATCTTTAGTTTCAGGAGCATTTATTACAAATGCATTGCCTGTACCAACAATAAGCGGAAACACATCTGCTTGTATAAACTCAACAGGAAATG
>JBAXLO010000387.1:0-2019 GCA_037134755.1 Bacteroidota bacterium
TCAGTGGTATTCCGCCTTTCTCAGGTTTCTTTTCTAAAGATGAAATCCTTTCTTCATTATATGAAAAGAATCCTTTTTTGTGGATATTAGGTATTGCCGGTGCTTTAATGACTGCCTTTTATATGTTCCGTTTATACTTTTTAGTATTTATAGGAACTTACAGAGGCGATGACGAAACTGCTAAACATATTCACGAATCACCAAAGGTAATGACTATTCCTTTAATTGTATTAGCAATACTTTCTGTAGTAGGAGGGATGTTAGGTTTACCTGAATGGTTAGGCGCGCATCATTTTCTTCACAACTATTTAGCTCCTGTGTTTAAAGCTTCTTCACAAATAATGATTAAAAATAATCTTCCTTTATCTGAAGAATTACTTCTTATTATTACTTCAGTTTTAGGAGTATTAATTGCCATTATTTGTTCCTGGTTTATCTATATAAAAAGATATAAAGGAACCGAAACTAAAACACCTGCAATATTCAGGATATTTGAAGCTAAATATTGGATGGATGAAATATATGAGTTCCTCTTTGTGAAACCTGTGTTATGGTTGTCGGATGCATTCTATCGTATTGTTGAAATAAAATGGATTGACGGCCTGGTGAATAACATTGGTGTGATGGTTGTTCGTACAGGAAACTGGATTAAATATATTCAGAACGGTTACATAGAGTTTTATGTCTACATGATGGTTCTGGGTATTATTGCGCTTTTTATTATTAATATTATAATCAGATAACAGATGCTGCCAATTATTACACTCGGATTGCCTGTACTTGCTTCAATTATTGTCTTATTCATTAAAGATATACGACAAATTAAGCAGTTTTCTTTGATAGCTTCTGTATTGATGTTTATCTCAACATTAATTTACTTGCCAACCTATCTTTACCCATTTTCTCCTAATGTTGTAAGTATTGTAGGAATGGATAGTATTTTCTTTTCTATGGATGGCTTAAGTTATCTGTTATTACTTTTAAGTTCTTTTGCTGCACCATTAATTGTAACTGCTTCTTTTCTGGAGAATCACGAACGACCAAATATATATTATAGTCTGTTTTTTCTAACAATATTCGCTTTAACAGGAGTATTCACCACCCAAAACGCTTTGATGTTTTATATCTATTGGGAACTGGCTTTAATACCTGTTTATTTTATTTGTGGATTCTGGGGTGCCGAAGGAAGAGAGAAAATAACTATCAAGTTCTTTATCTATACATTGTTTGGAAGTTTATTAATGATAGTTGCATTAATTTATTTATACACCAAAACACCTTATCCACATTCATTTAATTTCTCTGCACTGTATCAGGTAGCTTTATCATCTGTGGAACAAAGCTGGATATTCTGGGCATTCTTTATTGCCTTTGCAGTAAAGATACCGATATTCCCTTTCCATACATGGCAACCCGAAACTTATAAAGTAGCACCCATGAGCGGCACGATGTTACTGGCAGGTATCATGCTGAAGATGGGAGTTTATGGTATGATAAGATTAATGTTACCAATCACTCATTTAGCAGTGGTACAATGGGGAACATTAGCAACGATATTAGCTGTTACCGGAATCATTTATGCTTCTGTAATAGCTATCAGGCAAACTGATATTAAACGATTGTTTGCTTTTTCTTCAATGGCACATGTGGGATTGTTGGCAGCGGCAGTTTTATCTATGAATAAAAATGCTTTGCAGGGAGCTACATTCCAGATGTTATCGCATGGAGTTAATGTTATCGGATTGTTCTTTATAGCAGGAATATTCTCCAACAGAATAGGAGAGAGGAAGATTAGCGAAATGGGAGGTATTGCAAGCGTTGCACCACGCTTTGCTATTTATTTTATGATTATAATGCTGGCTTCGGTTGCACTTCCATTAACGAATGGTTTTATTGGAGAGTTCCTGATGTTGTTAGGTATATTCCAAACACAACCAATCATTGCAGCTTTAGCAGGAACAGGCATTATATTCGGAGCCGTTTATATGCTTTGGCTTTATCAGCGAAGCATGTTTGGCA
>JBAXLO010000388.1:0-2018 GCA_037134755.1 Bacteroidota bacterium
TACTTGCGTGATGTAAGCATCTTGCTTGTACTTCTAGCCAATTTTCCCTAGCATTTGGGGCAAGTTCTCCTTCTTCAGTATTCTTTAGTTCGGATGGTGTGCAAACTCTTTCTGCAATATCAAAGTTGTAAATTAATGAGCATCCACCATAACTATAGTTTATCCAATTATCTGCACCGTTTAAAAGCATTTTTCTATCAGATGGGCTACCATACATTTCAAAGTCTTCACCTTCATTTTGTTCAACATTTTCCAATAATTCGAAAGCATATTCTTTTACCGCTCTACTCCAAGCACTTCTAGCTTTTGTGTTTCTAATTAATTCATTAAGTTCTTTTATAGTCTTCATTGTTTTTTCTCCAATCTAAAGGGGGATTGCTCCCCTATTCAAAGCGATAACTTATTTATATTGGCTAATATCAAACTGTTCGATAAAGGCTTTAAACTCTTTCCAAGTCATCATCTCTTGGCTTTCTAGCACTCTCATATCCTTGTCGTAATTTAAAAAGCAGTATTGTTTTAGATTCGTGTCTGTATTCCAATAAGCCCCATCGTAAATCTTGTTCCCAAAGTTGACTCCAATTAATCTTGCGTATTTTTCTGCCATTTCAACACCTCTTAAAATCTTTCATTGTTATAACTTGCGACCGCCGAAGCGGTTTCGGATTTTCAATCCTCATCAGGCAAGTGTTAATTTATTATTCTATATCACCGTGTTCAATTGATTCATTTAGCATTATTAATATTCCGCCATCAATGGAGCATATTCTTCGAACTGTTGTGTTCTCTGCCCAAGCAAGTCTGTTATAAAATTGGTCGCTCAAAAGTCCGTCAACACTACCTTTAAATATTGTTCCAAAAGTTCTGTCTTCAACTTCAATAATATCTTTGCCCCTTATAAATTCTACTAATTCTAAAAATTCTAAAAATTCCATTTTTACACCTCACTATTCTTTTTCAAAGCATTAGCTATCATACGTTTTTCTTCTTCTCTATTAATATCTTCTGCTAAATTTTCTGATAATTTTCTAATTCTTGCTAGTGTTCTTGGAGCGTTATTCTTTTCATCTCCCACAACTAATTCTCTTTCAAATTCGCATAACATTTTTAATATGTATTTCTTATCCATTTTGTTACCTCACTTTGTATGCTCCAAAGAGCCGTTGTTATAACCCAAGACCCTCAAAAGAGGGTTTCGGTCTTGCGACCTCATCAGTTGGGTATTTATCTACTTGGATGGCATTGATTAAGATACTCACATCCGCCATTTTCGTTGAAACAGTTATTATTGTAAGGACATTCTACTTTGTGAGCATCTAGAATATCAGTAAGGTCATTTTCTTTTTCCCAATCCATATTGTAATCATCATTTAAGTCTAGGTTAGCGTTCATTTTATTCACCTCTTATTTTTACTATAATTATCAGAGCGTTTAATCACTCTATAAGCACCAAGTTTATTGATGCCTAACAATGATTAAAATCTAGCAACATCATTTCGTTTCCGACTCGCTACCTCATTGGTTCACTTCGTCCTACCTCATCGCCATTGTTTATGCCTACCTTGTCCCTCGCCTTCAAGTTTTGCGGCTTGGGAGTCTTTGATGTTTAGCGACTGTCTGTCGGAATCGCACCGACCTTCGTGACCTCATTGAGTTCTTCGCGAGTGTGTCTGTTAGTTGCTCTCCATATTCAGTTTTCAAGGTTCGTGTTTTTGTAGCTAGGAACTGTGTCCAGTATATCACCTCAGAAAATCTGTAGGTTACAGAATAATTACATTTATGTTACAGTTGTGTTACAGAGTTTAAATGATTCAATCCGCCCTTTTGCCTATATAATCAATCAAAGGGTCGGTTGATTTAAGACCGTGTAAAATTCAGTCGATAAATTCACGGCTTCTACCGACTCTTTTTTCCTTATATAATGAAGAGAAAATAAATGTAACGTGACAGTAACGCGACAGTGCGCAAATGTAACGCAATAGAATAAGAATAAGAATAAGAATAAGAATAAGAATAAG
>JBAXLO010000389.1:0-2005 GCA_037134755.1 Bacteroidota bacterium
CGTAAGAATAGGTGTCAAAAGTAGCATATCTTGCTGAGATTACCAAAGGTAATTTTACAAAATGATAGATAATATCCTGACTTAACAGAAAACCACTATGCTTATAATTATCTCCAATAACATAATTTAGATATTCAATTTGATTTTTCAAGGTAATATTATTGTGTACTAAATAAGAAATATTAATTCTGTACTTGCGACTTGAAGTATTGTCAACATAATTAATTCTCTGTGATTCAGTACTGTTTAAAACTTTGTTCTTTTCTTTAAATAACAAATAAATAGTAAGCTTAGATGAAGGAATGTAATTTAACTTTATAGAATACTCACTCCCTTTAGAAGGCTCATCTACTCTGTATTTCAACCATGGAAACTCAAAGAAATCGTAATAAGCAGCTAATGTAAGTTTGGAATTAAAATTAGTATTAAAGCCTAAGAAAAACCCTTTTTCATTAGCATTTAAACTGTTTTCACCAAAGGCATTACTCTTTAGATTTTGATATTCTTTTTGATAATTACGATAAATACAACTTAATGAAAATATATTATCAAAATTGGTTTGCAAACCCGATAGATAAGCATGATGCCCATTACTACCAACTGCAGCTTCACCAAAGAAAACAAGATGAGTTAGATGGTACATATAATCAATGCCCAAATTAGAATTCTTCTTTCCTTGAAATTCAAACTGATTATAGGGCACAATAGCTTTATTAATAGCAGCATCAAATCGAATTGTATAAGCGGTAGTTCCTATTCTTAAATTTTTATTTTTAAAACTTAGATGATAACCATAAAGTAGTTCATTAATAGCATTTTTATCGGCAATTTCGCTTGGAGTTCGATGATAACCCGTTTCCTGCAAAGAACTAACATATAAAGCTTCTTGTGTAAGAGTATCTGTAGCAGTAACATTTGCATCTACTTTGCATGAAGAAAGAAAAATAGATAGATTGAAATGCTTAATTTTAAATGTAGTAGCAATGCCTCTTAAAAAGCTACCATTATTCGTAGAAACATTGGGAGAGATTGTATTAAAACTCTTCGTAAGATTAATTGCATCAGGTGTTTTACCAAATGACATTCCAGTATTTAGTGTTAATCCTTGTCCAAACTGAAGTTTGTAATCACCAATAATTAAATTCTTTATAATACCCTTGCTTTTTATTTGAAAATATGCTGAATAAAAATCAAAACCATTCTTTTGACTCCCTTTAAAGAACTCTTCACCCGCATCTTTACTTCCAATCAAACCAAATTTAATCTTATCATTATAATTAAATGAATACTTTATAAGCAATTTATCACTACTACCCAGATAACGTTGGTTGGGGCTTTTAGCTAAAACAGAATCAGCGATGGGACTATAACCTAACTGCATATCAGGGACATTTTCATATCTTAAAAGCAACTTTTGTTTTCCATATTTAATAATATCTTTAACTTTTAAAGAAGTCTTTACATCAACTTTATTAACAACTACATAAGGAAGTATTTTGAATATTGTTTCATAATCGAATCCATCTATTGTAATTAACTCGTAAATAGTTTTTAACTGACCATAATTCGTTATATAGATTAGTAGGTTTTCTATTTGATCCTCATTTAATAACGTAAGCTTATTAAGCTCTTCTAAAGTTGCTACATTTATATTAATAGGATTCTCTTTATATTGATTCAAAACTTCAGTAAGTTCTGAGTAATCTAATATTGCATCAGTATTTTCTGCAATAGTTTGAATCTTTTCTTCGTTAGCATCATCATCATTAATTATTATTGGCACTTTAGGGACTTGTGCCAATAAAATATTACTTCCTAATATTAAGAAGAGTGCAATTATTAGTTTTCTAAAGCAAAGTGTATCAATCCCCCCATGTATTTTCAAAGTGTTTTTATTTACCGAAATTATATTGCATTGAAAATTGAGGAGAATAGCCTAGTGTTTGATGAATTGAGGAAGAGAAATCGAAAGTGCATTTCCCATAATCAAAGCCAAAGCCAAAAG
>JBAXLO010000390.1:0-2002 GCA_037134755.1 Bacteroidota bacterium
TGAGTAATAAATAAAAAAATAAGATGAATAATCTATCAAAAAATAAAGGACAAAGATTAATTGACAGGTATAGAGGTGGTGCTGAAAAGGTGTATGATCTAGCCGATTTTATTAATAAAAAAGCAATGACTTGGTATACTCTTAATATTGAATTCTCGCCAGATGAAATTGAGATAATTACTAAAGTTCAGCAAACAATGAATGACATGATTGAAATACGAAAAAAAGTAGATGAAGATGAAGACAGCTACGATTACCTCGACTTAGGTTATGATATTTATATAAATAATTGTCCTAAATGCAAAGGCAAAGTCAAAGTAATAAGATTTGAGACTGATGGTTTTGGATATAATTTTAATGTATATAAGTGTTTGGATTGTGGTGAAGAAACTCAAGAGCAACATCCAAACGATCCGGAGGATATTAAAAAGTTTTATACTTATATGTATGATATGTTTGATGTAGCACTTTCATTAGAAATTGCAAATGAAAAAGATAAAGATCCGTTAAGAAAACAATTAAAAGAATTGCAAATAGATGAAAAAATTACTTTGGAAAATAGAGATGACATTTATAAAGCCCGTGATATACTTAAAGAGTCTGTTTTGTCAGCAATAGAAGCAAATGGGCAGATATATAAGGAGCTATTTAAATACAAATATTATTTTGATAGAAACATGGAAGGAAGATTAAAGAATTAACAATTAAAAATTAAGAATCATGAAATTAATTAGTGCTTCAAATAGAGAAATAATAAATGAAGAAGGTATTATTCATTATCCATCTACTAAGAAATTTATAGTAAGAGTTAAAATTAAAACCGCTTACCATTCTTTAAAAGCTTTCAACAAAGAGCAAGATGCAATTGATTTTTATAAAAATTGGTTATTAGAAAACAGATAAACATTAAAAATATGGATGACGAAGCATACGATATTATATTAGAAAATATCTGTACAGCATTAATGATATTAGAAATAGCAGAAAAGAATTTAGAAGCATTTTCAAAAAAGCCTGAGGCAATTGTAGAAATAAATAAGTTAAAGATATTGGCAAAAGAGGCTATGGAGGAACTTTCAGAAGAAGAGATGAACAAATTGCTGGAGGTATATAAAGTTAAAAAGGATGAAATGGATGAAAGAATAAAGAACGAAAATAAAAAATAATTTCGATTTATATAATAATATGGAACCTGATTTAAACGAAGACGAACTTGCACAAATATGTGCTTCAATGCGATTGATAGATTATTTAGAAAGTTTAAAAGGACAAATAGAAAATGATCCTAATGTAATGAATCCATTAACAAAATTAAAAGCATGTGTTAAAGAGCAATTGGATAAGCTTACAGATGAACAAGTGAATGAAGTTCTTGAAGTACATAAACTCCAAAAAGAATATATTGATGAAGAACTAAAAAAAGAATTTGAGGACTTGGAAAAGGAGTAAATTAATTATTAACAAAATAATTATGAATGAAAATGAAATTTCCTTTAAAATAATAGGTATTGCAATTGAATTACATAAAATATTAGGTGCAGGTTTACTTGAGTCGGCTTATGAAAATCCTTTTGCGTATGAATTAAGAGAAGTGGGGCTATTTGTTGAGCAGCAAATACCAATGCCTTTGATTTATAAAGAAATTAAAATGGAGTGTGGTTATCGAATAGATTTGCGGATTGAAGGCAAAGTAATTATTGAATTAAAATCTGTTGAGAATCTTGCTCCGGTTCATTTTGCTCAAACACTTACTTATTTAAGATTAAGTGGATGTAAGCTGGGATTGTTGATAAATTTTAATACTTTTAAATTAAAAGATGGAATCCACAGAATTGTAAATAACTTATAATCCTTTACGTGAAAACATCTCTCGCAAAGAGAAAACAAAGAAAAAATTACGCCAAGGGAATACAAAGAAAAACTTAGCGTTTCTTTGCGTAAATCTTAGCGAACTTTGCGTGAAAACATCTCTCGCAAAGAGAAAACAAAGAAAAAATTACGC
>JBAXLO010000391.1:0-1995 GCA_037134755.1 Bacteroidota bacterium
AATAGTTGATTATAGATAAATTTAATCAAAAAACTTAGTTTTAAGTTTTAGCTACACTCGATATAGTTTCTACTGCTGATATTTTTTTCGGGTTCTTCTTTGAAGAAATAGGTGGGCTTGTAAGTTCTTCTTTTTGAACATCCACATTTTCGATTTCTTTTTCAGGTTCGTTCAATGTCACCTTCTGGTCTGTTTTGGAACTGGTTTCGCTATTTAAATCGACAACATCATACTTTATACAAATCACTGCCTTACAAACTTCAATAAATTGTTCTGCTTCATTTTCAAATTTTTCTTCCAATATGTTTTGTTCATTTTCAAGCACATCTACATCAACCTGATCATCTAATTTCTTCTTTTTGTAATATTTATTTATTCCTTTAATCAGCACCTCGTAATCATGAATCTCACCCAGAACATCCTGATAATATTTCATTTCTTCGAGTTTCCCCTCATCTATTTTTTCAATATATTTAAGTACCTCCACAAGATAACGGTACTTCTTAAAATCGATTCGGATTGTATGAATTTCAATTGCATTTAAATTTAATAAAGATTGTATCTCTTCTGTAAGAATATTCAGCTGCCGATTTGCTTTGTAAATAATCTTTTTACTATCAACTTTTTTCTTTTTCTTTATTTTAGGGAATTTCAACTCTTTCTTTTTAGAGAATTTACTTACTTTCTCTTTTAATTTGACTTCCTTTTTCTTCAAAAACTCAAGGTATTCAATTAGTTGCGGATATTGTTCCGGGTTTTCTAATTTCTCTATCTGTATCTGAATATCACGTAGTTTGCCAAATAATTTAAACGCTTTATCTACATTTTTCACTTTCGAAGGATTAATTTCGAAAGCGGTCAGAATAGGAAAAATACGTCTTAGAATTACCCTTTTATCATGAATCTCATCGGGAGTAGTATCTTTCTCCATTTCCTGAAATTTACTGACAAGCAAGTTATAGTTCTCAATAATTGATTTCATCGGCGTCAAACTTTATTTTTTTCTGCTGAAATATAGACGTTTTGTTACTGTTGTTTCTGCTTCTTTTCCTTCACTTTTTTCAACTTCATCTTAATACCGAAGCCTTTAAAGACTTTCTTTAATCTTTTAACGTGTTTGATTTCAAACGTGGTATTATAAAGTGAGTTTTGAAGCAGGTCGGCATCTTTTAGCAATTCGCTGTATTCATCATGTTTTATTTTTTTATCGCTGTGATATGCAATGGCATACTTTATAATACTCAATTCTTCCTCAGTAAACAGATTAAGCTCACGTAAAATCTTTTCAGCTTCAGGCACACCGAGTAAAGCGTGATCTTTGACATAACCGTATTTGTAGGTATAAATATCGTGTAACATCCCTATGATGGTACATAATTCTATATCTAGCCTTCTTTTAACAGCTAAAATACTACAATACTGAGCAACACCGTACAAATGGATATAACCCCTTCTTCGTAATTCAACATCCGGTTGATTCAATAGCATTTCATCAATCTCTTTTCTTACTAACTCTAATCTATCCATAATTTATTATATTCCATTTATAAAGCAGTTCTTAAAATTTCTTTTTTTGCTTTATAACTAACTCATTATACTATTTATTTACATTCAACAAAAATACTAATATTATATTGTTCATCAACACGATATAAAAGGTTTCACATAATGTAATTCATAATTTAATTTCTTTGTATTAAAATTTATCAAAAATACAGATGTTCGCAATAATTAAACAGAACAATAACATTTTCGGAATATTTCTGTAACAACATTATTGTAGATTTGCAAATTAAAAAACATTCAAATCTCATTTAAAATGAACAAAGTATCTCTATTTATTCTGTCTCTTTTCTTTCAGCTTTCAGTATTTGCACAAAACGATAAAGTAGTTCAGGATGATGGTTTATTTTTTACTGATGCAAACCAAACTACATTATACAGTGGTGTTTACAAAGAGAAGTTTTCAAAAGGTTTTTTAAAAGTTGAAATAAA
>JBAXLO010000392.1:0-1986 GCA_037134755.1 Bacteroidota bacterium
ATTAAAGATATGGCTGATATTTATGTGGTGATAGGCATTGGAGGTTCGTATCTTGGTGCAAGGGCAGTTATTGAAGCATTGAATCATAACTTTGCTGCTTTACAAACTGACAGAACGCATCCTTTTATTGTTTATGCCGGTCAGAATATTAGTGAAGATTATATAGCAGAGTTGCTGGAGATTCTTGATAAAAGAGATTATGCTTTAACGGTTATCTCTAAATCGGGGACAACTACCGAGCCTGCTGTTGCTTTCAGGATATTAAAGAATCATCTGGAAAAGAAATATGGTAAGGAAAATGCTTGCAAACGTATCATTGCCATCACTGATAAAGAAAGAGGCGCTTTAAAAAAGCTTTCTGACGATGAAGGTTACAAAACGTATGTTGTGCCTGATGATGTTGGTGGAAGATATTCCGTGTTGACTCCGGTTGGATTGTTGCCGATTGCAGTTGCAGGTTTTAATATTCGTAAGTTAGTAGAAGGTGCTAAGAATATGCAGAGTTATATCAGCAAGTCAACTAAGATAGATGAGAATCCTGCTTGTTTGTATGCAGCTTTAAGAAATGCTCTTTATAAGAAAGGTAAGACGACGGAGATAATGGTTAATTATCAACCTAATCTTTTATACATAACTGAATGGTGGAAGCAATTATATGGCGAAAGCGAAGGAAAAGAGAACAAAGGTATCTTTCCGGCAGGTGTAAGCTTTACAACAGATCTTCATTCGATGGGGCAATACATACAAGAAGGAATCCGCAATATCTTTGAAACAGTTTTAAGTGTTGAAACACCTCATAAAGTTATGGAAGTTCCTTATGATAAAGAAGATCTTGATGGCTTAAACTTTATTGCAGGAAAAAGAATTCATGAAGTAAATAAAATGGCTGAGCTGGGTACAATGATTGCTCATGTTGATGGTGGAGTGCCTAATATAAAGATTTCTTTGCCTGAGATTAACGAATATAATCTTGGTGAGTTGATTTATTTTTATGAGTTTGCCTGTGGATTGAGTGGTTATTTATTGGATGTAAATCCATTTGATCAGCCGGGAGTGGAAGCTTATAAAAAGAATATGTTTGCCTTGCTAGGCAAGCCGGGATTTGAAAACCTCTCCCTAACCCTCTCCAAAGGAGAAGGAGTAAAATAAGAGAGTGTGTTTATTCATTAAATATGTTAGTTGTAATAATTTAAATTAAATAAAAAACAAGTCCTCTCCTTTGGAGAGGATTTAGGAGAGGTCACTATGGATCATAATCAAGCTTTAGAAATCTTAAAACAATACGTAAAACAAGATAATATGATTAAGCACAGCCTTGCTTCGGAGGTTGTGATGAAAGCTATTGCCCGACGACTAGGTCGTGATGAAGATAAATGGGGATTGGCAGGATTGTTGCACGATGTGGATGTAGAAGTGACTAATGCTGATGCTTTAACGCATGGGCAGGTATCAATAGATATTTTAAAACCATTAGGTATTGATGCTGATGTTATAGAAGCTATAAGTATGCACAACGAATGTTCGGCAAAGGAGCCCAGAAGCAAAGAGTTTCATTATGCTTTGGCTGCCGGTGAAACTATTACAGGCTTAATTACTGCCACTACTCTGGTTTATCCTGATAAAAAACTAGCAAGTGTAAAGCCTAAATCTGTTGTAAAACGAATGAAGGAAAAGAACTTTGCCGCCTCTGTAAAGCGTGAGAATATTATGGAATGCGAATTGATTGGTATTCCTATTGCTGAGTTTGCGGAGCTGGCTATTGCAGCAATGCAAGGGATTAGTGATGACTTAGGGTTATAAGAAAAGTACTTGAAGTATTTGAAGTACTTAAAATACTTCAAGTTGGAAGACAATATACCTTTGTTATTATTAGCTTTAAACTATTTATTTTATTTCAGGATTCCACGATATCAGTATTAAAGTAACATCCATTTTGGTTTCTATCAAAATATCATTATTTGAGTAAGATCCATTTTGGTTTATATT
>JBAXLO010000393.1:0-1976 GCA_037134755.1 Bacteroidota bacterium
AGAAATAGATGTATTGCAGTTTGTGGATTTTCCAGACATTTCAAAACTTGTAACCTTTGAAGAAAAAAGAGATGTTATCCAACAACTATACTATTGGCTAAAAGAAAAAGACAACCCTATTCGGAATAGGATATTAGTTTCAGAAGGCAGAAGTTGGATTATTAAAAGAATTAACCAAAGCACACATTAATAATGAAGATACACGAATTACATATTAACAATTTTAAGTTCTTTTCTGTAGAAGATAATGATAGTCCATTATTAAGAATTAATGGCAAAAATTTATTGATTTATGGGGAAAATGGCAGTGGAAAATCAACTATTTATTGGGCAATTTATACTTTATTAGAAAGTGCCTTTAAAAAGAATGAATATGATGTTGTAAAATATTTTAAGAAAAATGGAGAGTTTGGTTTGGTGAATATTCATGCAACAAAAACACAGCCTCCATATATTAAAATTGTATTGAAAGATGATGATGGCAATAATCCTAAAGAATATCTTGTTAATCCTAATTTACACCAAATTGTTGCAAATATGAGTGATTCCACTATAAGAGAAAGTGGAATGGCAAGTGATTTTCTAAATTATAGAGTTATTTTCAGATTACATCACATAAAGCATTCAAAAGAAAATAATCTTTTTGGATGGTTTGAGGATGAAATATTCCCATATATTTTAATTGACTCAATAAGTAGGACAGAAAGTGTAGAAGATAATTATAAAACTCTAAAAACCGGACCAAAAAGAGTAAAGGATTTTAATGATATAGATAAAATGATTTATCCAAATCCTTCAATGCGTGAGCATGCACAAGAAGCTGTAAGGAAAGATTATGTTTTTTATCAAGCATTTGTTAAAACTGTAGATAAATGGAATAAGGCTCTAAATAAATATTTGTTAATAATAACTGTCAGAGCAAATGAAATCCTAAAAAATGATTTTAAACAGAATTTTGAAATTAAATTAAATTATACTCCAGCAAAGCATAATGTTTCTGAAAATGATCTAGAATGGGAAGACCCAATAATTGAATTAACTGTTCCAATATATGAAGGCAGAAGAAATGTAATAAAGAGGCCTCATTCATTTTTAAATGAAGCAAAATGGAGTGCAATAGGTTTAGCTATTCGTTTTGCAATAATTGAAGACTGGACAAACAGACCTAATACAGCTGAATTAAAAGCTCTAGTTATTGACGATATGCTCCTAAGTTTAGATATGTCAAATAGAGATGTAGTGTTAGATTTATTATTTAGAAAATATTCTAATGATTATCAATTGATTTTTATGACACACGACAGATTCCTTTATGAACTTGCTCAATATAAAATTTCAGCATTAGGTCATACAAATTGGATGTATCTTGAGATGTTTGAAGATGAAAATAATGGCAATCCGAAACCAATAATCTTAGAAGGATCAAACCAAGTTAAAAAAGCATGGGCTTTGTTCCATGCAAAAGAATTTGATTTAGCAGCGAATACATTAAGAAAAGCAGCTGAGAAACTTTGCAAAAAATATTTAACTAAACAGGAGAGATTAAATACAGATTATGGCATGAAAAATTTACATGGCATGATTGAAGCTTTTAAGAATAAAGGTATAATAAATGGATTAGATGCTGTAAAATTGACAAAACTTATGGAATATAAAGACAGGATACTTAATCCAAGTTCTCATTATGATATAGAAACACCATTATTTAAAACAGAATTAGAAAAAGCTATAAAAACAGTTGAAGAATTAGCAAATGATACTGGTATTGATGTGTAAACAAAAGTAGTTGGGTTCAATATTATAGGATATTGAGATTTTACTTAATTTTTTTCTTCCTTTGTTATGTTAATAATCCAGTTGGTCGTAGTTTGTAGCTGTGTTTCGTCGTTATGCGAAGTTTCCGAACTTCGCATCTATAAACTGTAGTTTTCAAAACTACAATCAATTGTCCCAACGGTCCCCATTGTCCAACTTTT
>JBAXLO010000394.1:0-1966 GCA_037134755.1 Bacteroidota bacterium
ACATTTCCTTTTTTTGGGATTGATATTTTACGCCTAAAAACACATTTCCTTTTTTGGGATTAATGTTTTACGTGTAAAAAGTCATTCCCGCTTTTTGGTATTGATCCTTTTTCTTTTTTCTTACACTTATATTTTACGGATGCCGTGTATATGCGATCTTATTGCATTCGTGTAATTTTTTATTAATGAAAACAAAAATTAAATGTTAAAATAAATTGAGATACTATATATATGTTGTATATTTGTTGGAAGTTTTTAAAAATAAGGGAATGGGAAAGGACATCTATTAACCCCAGCATTTATGCTGGGTATTAAGATAAGCACAAAACAAAAGGGGATTTATCCCTGATAAAACAAATAAAAAGTCATGGCTAAAGCCCTAAAATCAGTTGCCGTTAAATCCCTAGCCTGAAGGCTATGGTTAATAGATAAAGAAGTGTTTTTGTAAGGAGTTTTTAAAAATAAGGGAATGGGAATAATTAAAGAACCTATAAATGTTGACTTCAGTGTTCAATCAGAACCTTGGACAGAAGAAGAATTAAAAGATTTTAGAAAAATAATGAAAGAGTTGAAAGAGAAAAATTTTAAAAGAATACTTCAACCTTCAAAATCAAAAAAGAAGGTAGGTGGTTAAAATAGTGACTTTCTTTTTTATTTTTATATTTAAAGCCTAGCTTCGGTTATAAATATAAATCAATTACGAATTACAAAAAACAATTAGTATCTTTGCAAAAAAAAATGTTATGCGAAATTCTGTTCAGTATATTATAGATGATAGAGGAGTTAAAACTTCAGTAATTGCACCATATAATAAATGGGAGAAACTGAATACTGACTTCCATAAACTCCAAAATAAATTAAAGGTATTTCTGGCTATTCAAGAGGGCTTGGAAGAAATAAAAAACGCTGTAAAGAAGGGTAAAGAATTACAAACGCTTTCAGATTTCTTAAATGAAAGTAATAGTTAGCGTAACAAATAGTTTTGTAAGACAGGCAAAAAATTTCTTAATCTAAAGCCCTGCATATTTAAATATGCAGGGCTTTTTCTTCTTCTCTTTTATATTTAAACCCTATCTTCGAATCTAAATATAATAAACACCATAATAAATAAACGTATGCGTCCTTAATACACACGAATTTAAAAAAGATTACGTTATAAATAACTTAAAGCATTATTCAATACTATAAATATGAAGAAATATCACTTACTACTGCTGTCAATATTGTCGGGATTGCTGTTTGCTGTGGCATGGCCAGCTTCGGGTATCACCTTTTTTGTATTCTTTGCAATAGTTCCTTTATTCTTTATCGAACAACATATTAGCAAGAATAGAGAGAAGCATGGCAGATTTGCAATGTTATTGTATGCTTACATTGCTTACATAGTGTGGAACTCATTAACTACCTACTGGATATGGAACTCTACAGAAGTGGGTGGAATATTAGCGATAGGTTTAAACGCCTTGCTTCTTGCTACAGTATTTCAGGTGTATTGCTTTACTAAAAGAGTATTTAAGCTAGGCAAAATTGCTTATCTTGTATTAATAATCTATTGGATTGGCTTTGAATACTTCCACTTAGACTGGGATCTATCATGGCCATGGCTAAATCTTGGTAATGTAATGGCAACAAGCCCTAAATGGATACAATGGTATGAATACACCGGCACCATGGGCGGGACGTTGTGGTTAATAGTAATCAATATATTAATATTTGAAGCTATCAATCTTTTTATTAATAAAGAAGTTGTCTTAAAAAAGAAACTCATTTACTCAAGCCTTGCTTTAATGGTAATTGTGTTGCCGATACTCTTCTCCGAAATTGTGTATTCTAATTACAAAGAAACTAATAATCCTGTGGATGTTGTGGTAGTTCAGCCAAATGTTGATCCGTATAACGAACAATATAACGCTCCTCCGGTAGAAATTATGAATAAGATATTAGCTCTTGCAGATAAGAAGGTCGA
>JBAXLO010000395.1:0-1946 GCA_037134755.1 Bacteroidota bacterium
GTTGCTATTAAGATATATCTTTTTGAAATTTAGATAATAAAAAAGACCTTTCTTATAACAAGGAAGGTCTTTTTTATGAAAATAACTTAACAGAAATGTCTTCCGTTTCAGCTTAACCTAGAATTCAGCTTAAAATTATAAGTCGAGCTGTTTATCCGGCTTCAGAACTTAAGACTGTAATATAAATAAAAGAGAACTCATCAGTATACAATTTGACAGGTTTTGATTAATATAAAAGCATTAAAGATTCATTAGTTAGTTTAAGCAAAAGCTTATTCATTCTAAATAGCCTTCCCTTTAAACAGATATTATTTTTAATTTATTAAATTGTTTTTTTTAAAAGTCTCCAAAGGGACATTTCTGGTCTATTTAATCTCATGTTGACTTTGTTTGCTGTTATGGAAACTCTTTTTGTTAGCATATAGACTCTATTTGATGGGACTAAGGCTTTGCTTGCTAAGCTTAAGACCCTTTTTGCTAAGAGCTTACCTTTATTTGCAAAGTTATAGACTTTTTGTGAAGCGAACAACCAACCAACGCAATTTTGCTTTGAAATCTGAAATACTGTTATGTCAGAATATGAAAATGCAGATTCAATGAAGTAGAATTACTAATTTTAATTTATCGCTATTCTTTTTGCAATAGTTGTTATATAGAATTAATTGCAATGTGTGTTAATATAATAAGAAATATTAAGGTGATGACTAAGAAAAAAATATTCATTAAGGTTCTAAAAAAAGAAAAAGTCCGTTAATACTAACAGACTTTTCTTTTTTTTAATCATTTAATCAACTTAACCTAGCCTAAGTAAGATTTTAGAATTTTACTTCTAGAAGTGTTTTTTAATCTTCTTATTGCTTTTTCTTTTATTTGTCTCACTCTTTCACGAGTAAGGTTAAATTTCTCGCCAATTTCTTCTAATGTCAACGGATATTTTCCATTTAAACCATAAAAACATTGTATAATGTCAGCTTCTCTTGGTGTTAATGTAGCAATAGCTCGTTCAATTTCTTGTCGTAAGGAATCAAAAAGTAAACCTGTTTCAGGTGTAGGACTCTCATCACTTTTCAAGATGTCAAGCATTGTTCCTTCTTCATCAATCATAAGAGGAGCATCTACTGAAACTTGCCTTCCAGAGTAAAACATAGTATCATCAACTTCAGTTTCTGAAATATTTAATAATGCTGCAACTTCGGTTGAATTTGGAGCACGTTCATATTCTTGTTCTAGCTGAGCGTACGCTTTTTTAATTTTATTTAACGCACCTAATTTATTTAATGGAAGTCTAACAATTCTTGATTGTTCAGATATTGCTTGTAATATCCCTTGACGAATCCACCAAACTGCATAAGAAATAAACTTAAACCCACGAGTTTCATCAAATTTTTGAGCTGCCTTTATCAAACCCAAATTACCTTCATTAATAAGATCTGGTAAACTTAAACCTTGATTTTGGTACTGCTTAGCAACAGAAATAACAAATCTAAGATTTGCTTTACAAAGTTTTTCTAGAGCATATTGGTCGCCTGCTCTAATCTTTTGAGCAAGCAAAACCTCTTCTTCAACACTGATCAATTCTAGCTTACTAATCTCTTGCAAATATTTATCAAGAGATGCAAGTTCTCTATTAGTAACCTGTTTGGAAATTTTTAACTGTCGCATTTATATTATTTGATTGTATAAAAAAACATCACTTAATTTACATTAGAATAAAATTTTCAATGAAAACAAGAGATAAAATAAGAACATTTATTAAATATTAATAAAAAACATACAATTAACATTCAAATTGATTAATAGTTCGAATGCAATATACGTTAGTTATTATTAAAAGTTACAAAAGTAATGATATTTTTTAATACCAAGTGAAGAAAATATTTCTCTTCTTTTTAGTTGTCTGAAATTAAGTATTATAGTAGTTAATAAAAATAAAATAAAAATGTCTT
>JBAXLO010000396.1:0-1930 GCA_037134755.1 Bacteroidota bacterium
CCATCTATAACCCATTTATTATCTATTAATCCGGAGCCAAAACTAACAGTGTTCTTCATTGTATTGAAAGATCCAAATGAATTATTAACTTCACCGTAAGGTTTAGAATTTAGAGTTACAGTTTGAAAGTTAATGCTGGCACCAAACGCTCCCGCACCATTAACTGATGTCCCAACACCTCGTTGAATCTGCATATTATCAATAGAGGAAGCAAAATCAGGGAGATCAACAAAATAAACACCATGTTCTTCAGCATCGTTTAGTGGGATACCATTAATCATAACATTAATACCTGTCAGATCAGTTCCTCTTATATGTATATTAGTATAACCAACACCTGCGCCGGCATCAGAAGTAACAACTGCCGAAGGTGTATTATTCAATAGATAAGGAATATCAGCACCGGTATTCATAACCTCAATTTCTTTCTTTGTGATATTCTGAAACGTTGAGGGTGTTATGTCACCTGCACGGGTAGCATTAATAATAACCTCATCCTGAAGAATACTACTTCTGATAAGTTTAATTTCCAAAGCAACATTCTTATCAACATTTACATTTATTGTATCGGTTTTATATCCCAGATACGTAAGTTTTAAATTATAATTTCCTTTCTTTAGATTGGAAATAGAGAAGTTACCCTCCTGATCAGTTTTAACCTGAACAAAAGTATTAAGCAGAACAACACTAGCCGAAGGTAATTTCTCACCTGTAACGGCATCTTTAATTTTACCATTGATGGTAAACTGACAAATTGCCATAAATGGCAACATTACTGCAATAATTAATGCAAGTAATTTTCTTTTCATTTTGATTTTTTTATTCGTTAAACTTCTGAATGGAAATAAGGGAAACCATTCGTTAATAAAGTTTACCCGTAACTCCCTACGCCGGCATTACCCGAATCAGGTTCAATGGGTATGATCTCAGCCCGTTTTTATAAGGCACCCCCCTCATTAATTCGTTGCAAAAGTAATATAAATATCAAAGCAAATAACTTTTCTATATCTTTTTTTTATTATTACAATAATTAAATCTATCTTTGAAGTCTGATTTCTTAAACAATTATTTGTTATAAATACATACATCTTATGAAAAGAAAAACTACAACAATTGGTTTAATTTTAGTTACTTTGACGTTGTTATTCACCTTGAATCTATCAGCTCAAAAGAAAGAAGAAAAGCAGAAGAAAGAAGAGAATAAATACATTCCGCCGCCAGAAAAGGACGTTCAGCAGAAGCTGGAGTGGTGGCAGGATTGTAAGTTTGGTATTTTGTTTCATTGGCAACCATCAAGTCAGTGGGGAGTAGTTGAATCATGGTCTATTTGCCCTGAAGACGAAGGCTGGTGTCAACGTAATCTAGCGGATTATAATGAATATATCAGAAGGTACGAGAATCTGAAGTATTCTTTTAATCCTATTCATTTTAATCCTGATAAATGGGCTAAAGCTGCCAGTGATTGTGGTATGAAATATGTGGTATTCACTACCAAGCATCACGACGGTTTCTGTATGTTCGATACCAAGACTACAGATTATAAGATTACTGATAAAGAATGTCCTTTCAGCAAGAATCCTAAAGCTAATGTTATTAAAGAAGTTTTTAATGCTTTTCGCAATAACGGTTTGGGTATTGGTGCTTATTTCAGCAAGCCCGACTGGCATAGCAAGGATTACTGGTGGGATTATTTCCCTGTGGTTGATAGAAATCCTAATTACGATCTTGAGAAATATCCCGAAAGGTGGAATCGCTTTAAGGATTTTACCTTTAAACAAATTGAAGAACTAACTACCGGTTACGGTAAAGTAGATATTCTATGGCTTGATGGTGGCTGGGTTAGGAGTAAAGCCGAACAAACCGAAGAATCATTATCATGGCTTAAGCGTCCTGCTTTGAATCAGGATATTAATATGCCTGCTATTGCAGC
>JBAXLO010000397.1:0-1923 GCA_037134755.1 Bacteroidota bacterium
ACTTAACTTCACTCAGCATAACCAGCTTACCCTCTATCATTATATATTTATCAAATGCCAATTTTACAATATCAATCTCATCAAGATCCTTAAAAATTTCAAGTTGCCTACAAGTTAAAATAAAATTTAAAAGATCTATCCATCTCTCGAGCAACCCTCCCTTATCATCTAATCTTAAACTTATATCACCAATTTCATTATTATAAAAATCATAAATTGAATTATCAGCATATGGATAATAATTACTTGTACCATCTATATACATCCCTCTAAAAAATACTATTCCGGGCATTTGCGCAACATCCCAAGTTTCCATTGCATATTTAAAATGTCCGGCTTGTTTAGTAATAGGTATTATCCAGCTTGCGTTAGTTTCCTTATTTAAAATAGCAGGTTCCGATCTCATTAAAGGAACTAATTTTGAAGATAATGTAAATAAGTTATTTGTTTTTTTATCAATATTATTTTGTAAGATAGAAAATATGAAATCTTTACTATAGTCTACCCAACCAACTACATTATTTACTGTATCAAATGACCATACAAAATATATTTTATTAGCTGAATGATAAAAAACATCATTTAAATTTCTTATACCGCTAATATTAAAGTCTGGAAATCTCCCTAAATAATTATACCCAACAGTATTTATAAAATCAACTGACTTAAATTTATTACTAATAAAAGTATCATTTTGAGGTTCATATTTTAATTCAAATCCATTGTACAAACTATCAAACTTCGATAAACAATGACTATACTTATTACTCCAGTCAATACTTTTTTTACTTTTTATAATTGGCGAAACCGGTTTAAAAGTAAGTTCCTTTGTATTAATATTTACATCAATTACACAACCTGTTACTACGGCTAAAGAATTCATAAAACCACTAATGAACATATCTGGCAATTGATTTTTTAACTCCATATATTGATTAGGCAAAATAAATGGAACGTTGCTGCCTGAAAAATTAAAGTTATAATCAACATAAAAATTAATCAATGCCAATTGTGACCATTCTGATTTAATAAAAAAATCATTTTTTAAAGTATATCCAAAATATTCAACAATATTTTTCAATACACAACCTACAAATAAGAATGGCATATATATTTTGCAAATATTAACTGCAACATTGGTTTTGTTAGGACCTGACCACATTAAAGAATATTCATAATTCCATGGATTTATTACATTACAATTAGCATAATTGTCTTTTAAAATGGTATTATTAATATTGTCAAATAATGCGTCATTATGTACTGGAAAAAATGCAAATGAATTATTAGGATAAAAATTACTATAACTATTGATTATATCAGCAGATAATTTTTCTAACACAATTAGTTGAATAGATCCTATCTCAATATGACAATTTTCTGATAAGTATAACCCATAATGAATACTTTCACCAACATTCAACAATACATCATTTTCAAATGAAGCATCTAATGAATTTGATAAAACATGATTAACTAATTGAGTAGCTCCTGAACCTGGTACATATTTATAAAGTTGAATGTTAGCTGTAGGATCACTGGAACTAGGAAGAACTTTTGAAATTTGAATATTTGAAACTAACAAATGCGCACGATAAGTTAAACTTTCAGTTGAAACATAACTTATCCCATCAGTTGTAAAATTATTTATACCGGCTATTAAAGTATCAAAAACAATATCGAACCAATGAGAAGATGAATAATTATTAGATAAAGAAATAGCTTGTGGTACAGTTTCTGTAAAATGGCAAGACATCACACTCCCCCAATCAATATCAGGATCTTTTAATTTCAAATCCTTTATCAAATAATTAAAATCACCCTTCCCAATACCAACACTAATCTCATAACTATCAAAATCACATTGAGTAACTATAGCAGTCGCCTTCATCCTGATGCTACCCTGTTCCAGTCTAAAAGATA
>JBAXLO010000398.1:0-1921 GCA_037134755.1 Bacteroidota bacterium
CATAAACGTGCACGTTTTCAACTTCTGCCACATCTTTAGCAACATTACGGGGAACCGAAAGATCAACAAAGAAGATATCTTTATTATTTCTTTTCTTCATCGTTTCGATCACCATTTCTTTAGTAATAAGAGGCTTTTTTGAAGCAGTTGAAGTGATAACTATATTGTTTACCAAAAGCAATTCTTCCAGTTTGCTTATCTCTTCAGCTTTTGCATTGTATTTTGCAGCCACTTCAACAGCATGATCATAAGTACGGTTAACGATTGTAAACTGATTGCATCCTTTGGTAATTAAATTTTGTAAAGTCAATTCACTTGTCTGACCTGCGCCAACTAATAAAGCAGGTTGTTCATTTAATTTATCTAATTTTTTACTAGCTAAATCAACAGCAGCATAGCTAATTGAAACAGCTCCTTTATTGATATTTGTATTAGTTCTGATTTTTTTACCGGCTTCAAAAGCTTTTAAGAAAAGTCTGTTTAAAACAGGACTTAATAAATTATTCTTTTCACTAACATTAAAAGCATCTTTCACCTGACCAACTATCTGATATTCGCCTAAAGCCATTGAATCTAAACCCGAAACAACATGAAATAAATGACGAACAACTTCACCATGAGATTTTCTGTAGAAATGAGAACTTAAAGATTTATCAACTTTACGATAGTTAAACAAAGTTTCTTCAAACAATTCAAAAGCAGAAGAAGTATGAGGATGTGAATGCCCATTTGAGTGTCCGTTAGCATGTGGATGACCATTAGCGTGAGGATGCCCCATAGCATGAGGATGTCCGTTACCATTAGCAGCATCATGTCCGTTAGCATGAGGATGTCCCTGACCTTGAACATCAAATTCTACATAAATTTCAGTTCTGTTACAAGTAGAAATAATAACTGCACCGAGAACACCTTTGTCTTTAAGCATTGGAACAAACCTTTTTATGTCTTCCTCGCAAAAAACAAATTTCTCTCTAACCTCAATTGGCGCTGTCTTGTGATTTAATCCTAGTAGTTCTATCATGTGTTTATTGACTTCTATTATTGACTGCAAAAGTAGAAGTCAATTCTGAATAGATTCTGAAGTTTTTCCTCAGAATTCACTATTAAAAGATAGTTTATGATAGATTTAAATTAGAGGTAGTAAATTTATATTTTTATCTTATGAAAAATATCATATAAAGTACTGATATACTTAATTAAAATATTTATTATCACGAAGCATTTTATTATTACCTTTTACATTCAATTGACAAGTACTTTTATAATATTGATAAATGTCATGTGTACTTTTATTTTTATTTTGATGATACTTATTTTTATAACCGAAGTCAGGGTTTAAATATAAGAGAGAAGAAGGGGGAAACAAGAAATTATCAAACCGTTTTTGCTAACGAATTGAAGCAATCTCTTTCATATCTTTTTATTCATAATTCAGTTAAGGCTTTATTTTATCAATAATATAATAAGCATAATTGAAACCTTCTTTAATTATGCTTACAGAATTATTGCCATCATAATAACCAAATAAATGCAATACTTCGTATGCATTATTAACATAATTCAATAATTTTTTATCGGTTTTGGCAATACTATTTTGATAAAACTCTATAGATCTTCTTCCTCTAGGTTTTTTAATTTCTTTTAAAATCAAATATCCGTCCAATGCAGTTAACACACCATTATAAGCAGTACCACATGCAGTTTTTACATACTTTTTATCCAAGTAGAATTTATCTTCTTTCCCTGCTTTTTTCAAAGTTTCTTTGGCATTATCCATATAGCGAATAGCTTCGTTATAATACTTAATTTTAACCTCGTTCTGTTCCTCTATACTCATAATATTTTTTTTACAAAGATACAATTTTCTTTAATAGAGTTTATACCGATTAAAAGTTTATTAAACATTTTTTTGTCTTATTTT
>JBAXLO010000399.1:0-1876 GCA_037134755.1 Bacteroidota bacterium
TCCAAATTCGGTAATTGATATATTTGTCAAGTAAAAATGAAATAAACACGACAAACTGAATCACGGAAATCGACCCATATTTACACCATTTAATCCAATTTTACTGACATAAGTGGTGTAAATAGGTGGAATTCTTAACATACCGAATTCGATAGGTTTAAAAATGTAGGTTATAATCTAACGCACTTCTAACACAATATAACATATCAATGTTAGATTGCAAACAAAAAGACACCCCACGAAGAGTGCCTATTTGCGAAAGGAGGTATAAAATGAAAGATATGAAAAAGAAACCATATATAAACCACACCGATGAGAATGTGAGTTTATTCAAATTAATTTGCACGATAGTTGGAAAATAAAAGCACAATGACATTTTAAACATTATGATAGCTATTCTACCGTGCAAAGAAGGGTATTTAGTTGGTGAGGTCAACCCATATAGTTGATGTTTTTATAAATGGAACTTTCCTAACAGCTCCGTGTTTAATCTTACTAATTAATGTATAATTAACATTATACAATTCTGATATTTCCTTTTGTTTTAATATTCCGTAATTAAGTAACTTTTTAATATCAGAAATATCACTTTCTGTTAATTTCCTATTACCTAACCCTAAATTAACTGCGTGTTGAGCATTTTCTTGCCTAGTTACCCATTCTAAATTAGTAATATTATTATTTAACTTATTTGCATCAATATGATTAACTTCTCTTTTATTGTGCAAGTTAGATATAAATGCCATAGCAACTAATCGATGAACACTACTGTGTTTGTACTTTCCTTGATTACAAAGAGTAACGTCATAATATCCCCTACTATCTTTATTTAAGCAAAGTAATTTTCCCTTTTTAGTATTCATTACCCTTCCATCGTTAGATATTGAGTAATTTTTATATCCTTCAATTTCTTTCCACTCTATCATATTTTTACCTCATATTAGGCGATTTCCTGAAAACTACTCCGCTTTATGCAATGAAAAAGCAAGTTACAAACTTCAGAAACCATTTCAAGTTATTATAGATATAATATCATTTTATATTGTACCACTCAAGGTAAATTTAATATTTATTTTTACTGATTGTTTAATCATATTTTAGATATAAACTATTCATTTGATACTAGAGTACCACTTTGCTATAAACTCTTGTCTACGAGCCTTATAGGGGGCTTTAAATACTATCCTTGCCACACTTCCATATCGCTCCTGACTTGGAAAAGACTATTTGAATATAGTCGCTCCCACATTCACAAACTTTAGGTTTAGTTTCTTCCAGTAGTGATATCGGACAAGCAAACTCCCAAATCTTACCACAGTCTTTGCATTTATATTTATAACTAGGAATATTTACACCCCCTTCCAACTTCTATTATGCCTGATATGACTAATTGTTCCATTTCCAACATTAAACATTGATGCTATTTCCTGATTTGAACCATAATATTTCTTCAACTTTGTTAATTCTCTTATTTTCAAAACTTCATCCCTCGTCAACTTACAATTGGGATGATTAACTCCTGAATTATTTACAAGTCCAGTATTCCAAGCGTGTTGATTATTTTCTAATCTTGTAGCCCATTCGAGGTTGTCAACATTATTGTTTGCCTTGTTCCCATCTTTATGATTGATAGTTTCTCTATTGTTCGGGTTAGGGATAAATGCAACGCCAACAATTCTATGCACAAACCATTTTTCAGCATTACCGTCAAAACTTAATGTTAGTCTTAAATATCCATTGCATATATGTTGACTTAAAGATTTATGAGTTATTTTATTCACGACATTGCCTTGGTTGGATATCTTGTAAATATCCTCAAAACCAACCACATCTCTCCAATCCTCGTTAGGCAAGTATTAACCTATCGCACTCTCTT
>JBAXLO010000400.1:0-1814 GCA_037134755.1 Bacteroidota bacterium
CATTCTCCTCTTTTACAAAAGGAATATACTCAGCATTTGGTGGCAGATAATCTTCGTTATAATCATAAGTAAAGACTTTTGGAAGATTGTGCAACTTATAATAATCCTCACGTTTATAAACAAAATTAAGCCATTCATCATTATTCTTTGGAAGTATCTTAGGAGAGTTGCCATAACGCAAACCATATGTATTAAGTATAGTTCCGTCAAGGCCCTGCCAATAATAAAAACCTAATGGAAGCCTAGCCTGAACCAGATAATCAATACCTGCACTCTTCAATAACTGTGGCAACTGATAAGTCATGCCGGGGACATCAGCATTGATATACATTTTAGAATCGGCACCCGGAATGTTTTCCTTAAGCCAACGACGACCATAATAAAACTGGTGCACCAATTTCTCAGGACCTACATGAGTTTGAAGCATCAGCACATCAGTTGCACCCCAATAGAAACGTTTATCTTTGATAAGCTTTTCCATTTCCTTTCTCTTTTCAGGGTGGCGGCTAAAGAACTCTCTTATATACTCAACTGCTTCCATTGTATAACAATACTCAGGATTGTCTTCCATCAGTTTCATTGCAGGAAGTATCAATTCTTTTGAGCGATAATTAGCTGTTTCATATTGCGTATAAAGCCAGCCAAGATCATTGTGATTGGTAGAATTAATTAAGAACTCACCACCATCAAAATAAGTCTTTTTATAAGCAGTGATCTTTAGTTTTGAAGGCTTAGCAATAGCTTTACTACCTGATAAAACCTCAACATCAAATTCAGCATCAGTTTGAGGGATGAATGTCCATATCTTTTTCTCAGTTATCTGATTGGCATCAATAGTTCCGACTGTTACATCATCAACTTTCTTCTTATCTTTTGACAAAACTATATGCACATTATTCAGTTCCTTAGCGGGATTAACAATAGTTATTACAGCCTGTTTCACAGCCTTCTTATCAATACCATTATAATTCTCGAAAGAGCGCAAATTATAACTTATCTCATTGTCAGCAGCAAATATCCTTATCTTACCTAAGCCTGTACCACCGCTACCTGTGCCCTTCCATACATCATTAATAGTTATCTTAATATATTCTGTTTTCTTTTCTTTTGGAAGTGCTATTATCTGGAAGTTATCTATTTGTTTTAAAACAACATTCTCAATACTGCCATCCGAAAAGGTAATAGTAATGTTTTTAGCCAACTCATAATTATAATTAAACTGCAGATTATATGCATTAATAGCATAACTAAAGATAGGCCTGCTGAGTATCCAAATCTCTTTAACAGCTTGAGCTTTATCAAACTTCAGTTTGATCCATGCACCTGAGGTTTCGTTTGTTGTACTCCAACCCTCTTCGGTACTGCTTGTCATTGCTTTAAAAGCATTCTCCTTATTACTGGAAGCCGACTCTATATTACAACCGCTTCCAATATCCGCAAGATTAATATTAGTATTTTGAGAATAGGAAGTTATGCATAAGAAAAGGGTTAAAACAAGTAAGATTCTTTTCATGTTGTTTTGATTTTAATTAATAAGATATATGATTTAGATATAAGCATTGCAATTAACATTTATAAGCGGCGAAGTTACAAACTTTTTATTACATTTGAATGTATTTGTAATTATATTAATAATTATTTAAAAGCTTTTAGCTTTTTAGACTATTAGAAAAAAAATAGTGCCTAAAGTTTGGAGTTTGAAATGCCTAAAATTTTAAAAGGCTTTAAGGAGTTTGGGCTATTAGACTATTAGGAAAATAATAGTGCCTAAAGTTTGGAGTTTGAAATGCCTAAAATTTTAAAAGGCTTTAAGG
>JBAXLO010000401.1:0-1804 GCA_037134755.1 Bacteroidota bacterium
CGATGAAAAGCTTGTTATCATCAATCGAAAGCTTGTTATCGTCGATAAAAAGCTTGGTGCCGTTAATAAAAGGTATCTATGGAAAAATGGGTAAACTTTAGTTTTTGAAGGCTGTTTTATTGAATTTGTAATTCTATTCTTTAAAAATAATCTTACTAATAAAAACCGGAGAATTGGACTTAATAATATCCCGATCATTTTTTTGACCATAATATAATATAAACCGACTATAGATATTAAGAGTATCCATTTTAATTTTTTTTAAAGCTGAGGTATTAACCCGTTGCTTGAATAAATTCCAATTATTGATAAAATATTTAATCCGATTCGTTTAGGATTTGCGAGCTTAGTTGCAGTTTTATGAAAGCCCCTAAAATACCTAGCTAAATAAGAGACGCAAAAAGTACTGTTTTTTTTGGTATTAATGTAAGTTTATTTCAAAAAAGATTTATTATCTCATAATAATGATATTTATTATTTATCTTTGCTGAAAATTTAATAAACAAATCAAATAATAGTTTTATGAAAAAGATATTAGTTATAGCAATTTTAATTTTTAGGATAGTATTAATAGATGCACAAGAAGTAAATGCACAAAAAATTTCAGCAGGAAGTTTACATTCTCTCTTCCTTTGTAGTAATAGCATACCAATGGCTTGTGGTAGTAATTCATATGGGGAATTAGGAGATAGTACAACTAGTTTAAGAAAAATTCCTATACAGGTACATAATCTATCAGGTATTAATTCAATTGCATCTGGTACTTATCATTCTCTTTTTCTTAAAAATGACAGTACTGTTTGGGCATGTGGTAACAATTTCTATTCAGCTTTGGGAGATGGAACCAATATAGATAGACATACTCCTGTTCATATAAGTTCAATAAATAGCATTATAGCAATAGCTGCAGCTGGGCATTCACTTTTTCTAAAAAAAGACGGTACTGTTTGGGCTTGTGGTTATAATAATTATGGGGAATTGGGTGATAATACAAATACTCCAAGAAATATTCCAGTACAGATAACTGCCCTTAATACTCCTTGTATGGCAATTGCTGCAGGAAGTGCTTATTCTCTCTTTCTTAAGAATGACAGTACAGTATGGGGTTGCGGATGTAATAATCGTGGACAATTGGGTGATAGTACTACTACCCAAAGAAATATTCCAGTAAAAGCAAATAATCTTACTGGTATAATTGCAATCTCTGCTGGTGATGTTCATTCACTATTTCTTAAGAAAGATGGCACGGTATGGGCTTGTGGAAATAATCCAAATGGAGAATTAGGTGATGGAACAACTACATCAAAAACAACTCCTATTAAAATAAATTCATTGAGCGACATCACTGCTATTGCAGCTGGTCAATCTTATTCTCTATTTCTGAAAAATGATGGTACTGTCTGGGGTTGTGGATCTAATTATAATGGAACATTGGGAGATGGAACAGACACCGATAGATACATTCCTGTACAAATAAATTCTTTAAACAATATTAAAATCATTTCTGCCGGAGGTAGTTCTATTTTTCTGAAAACAGACAGTACTGTATGGAATTGTGGAGATAATAGTTATGGACAATTAGGTAATGGAACAAATGGAGCAACGGCATTCAGTTTAATACCAATACAATTAAATGGTTTATGCAATAATATAACATCAATTAATGAAAGTATTATAGAAAATACTATTAATGTTTACCCCAACCCCACCAAAGACAATCTTACAATAGAAACAAACTCTAATACAAACCAAAGACTAGAGATACTAAATCTTATCGGGCAAACCGTATATACTACTATTATTA
>JBAXLO010000402.1:0-1775 GCA_037134755.1 Bacteroidota bacterium
GTAGTAACTATAGCATCAGGTGATGCATTAAGAATAGAGCTATATAAATCTTTAGTCTTTTTAAGTTCCTTTTCTAAAGATTTTCTTTCTGTTACATCTCTGGTAATAAATATTAAATTTACAGGCTGCCCGTTTTCATCTCTTATAAATTCACCATTTACTGACACATCTATAATAGTCCCATCTTTTTTTACACCTTTATAATCCTCAGCTCCCCATAGTTCATCTATATGCATATTCATTATATTTGAAATGGCTTTGGTACGATCACTTTCATCAATAAACTCAAATATTGATTTATTAACAAAATCTTCGTATGTATCATAGCCAAACAATTCAAATGTCTTTGGAGAAGTCAATAAAATCTTACCTTCCAAATTAGTAATAGTAATTACATCAGGTGATGCTTCTATTATCGAACTATACAATGCTTCGCTCTTTTGTAGTTCTAAATCTATAAGTTTCTTCTCTGTAATATCTACTAATGTCCCCGAAGCTCCTGTTAATTTACCATTGGTAATGATAGCTATAGTCGAAAACAATATCCATCTTGTTTCTCCGGTTTTTGTTTCTAATTTATATTCATTCTCAATTTCATTTTTAGTAGTAAGCAATGACAATCTTGCAGCCAAATATTCAGCATTTTCACCTACAAAGTTTATAAAGTTTCTTCCTGTTATTTCACTTGGCGTATAACCAAGAATCTTCTCTATTGCAGGACTAATATATTTAATGACACCCAGATTATCTATTTCATAAATTACCTCTTTTATATTCTCTACTAAATTTTGATATTTCTTTTGGCTTTTTTGCAAGCTATTTAATAACTTATTATTAATTATGTTATAAATGAAAGCTGAAATTATAGCTATTAATATTGAAATTGCTAATATTATTTTAAAATCATGAAATAAGTTTTGATTAATTTCATCAACATCTATTTCGCAGGTAATACCCCATTTCAATTCAGGAATATAGGCATAAGATGAATAAACATCCTTATTCCTATAATCAATATTTTTTATAAATCCACTTTTACCACTTAAAGCTTTACTAATAGCTTGTGATTTATTATCTTTATATAATATAGGAGCAAGATTCATATATCCTAAATTGCGTTGATTCACTAAAAAGTGAATTGAATCCCCCTCTTTTTTCACAATAGTAAATTCATCAGTATTACCTGTTCCTATATAATTCTGATTAGTGATTTTTAAAAATTTAGCGATAGTATCTTCTGCATGTCCGCTTACATATAACGTTTTTATACTGGCAACCCTATTATTTAGCAGTTCAGTTAGATTAAATCTAACATCTCTTTCTACATTTTTATTAACCATGTACAATGCTATAGCTGTTACTGATACAGCTACAAAAATCATTAGAAGTAAGGTATAACCCAACCTATATTTAATATTCATAAGCCTTAATTATTGAAAGCACAAAGATACTACTAATAATACTATTAGCAATCTTGCAATATCATGACATTATAATAGGTTTAAAATAATATTTACTTGTTAATTAACAACAACTAAAATTATTTACTATATTTTAACTTTTTCTTAACAATAATAATAATATAATTTAACAATTATTCTATATAATAAGCTATTTTTATACAAAATCATCAAATTATAAGACTCCTTAATTGAGTCACTCCGATAAGTCATTTATGTATAAAAACATCGTCATTGCACTTATCGGAGTGGACTCTTAGTTAAATTTTAGATTTTATAAATGTTATCGGATACGGTAGTTTGTTTTATGGGATC
>JBAXLO010000403.1:0-1768 GCA_037134755.1 Bacteroidota bacterium
TAAAAACTATAGTCAATTTTATCATAAAAGTCGTGATCATAAGGATTACACTTCTCCATTCGAGAATAAATCAAGGTGGGTATCTTATGATTGGCATACATTTCCTTACCATACTCGTTTCTTACCCACAGTTTTGTTTGATGAAATATAAGTATCGAATAACTTTTAGGATCATTCTTCCTTATAACTTCAACATCTGAGAATGTTTTAAATTCAACTGGTTTTTTTTTGTTAAAAGTCCAGTATTTAGCTATAGCTTCTTTAATACATTTATTATAATCTACAATAAAATTCTTATAACTTTCCAGTTCAGCCGAATATTCCCCTTTAATTTTTGCATTTTTAGTGTTATCTATCTTTTTATTAAGCTCTTCAACATAATAAGTGTCCTCTGTAATTAGCTGAACTATCAATGGACGATCGTTAAGTTCGGTAATTTCCTCAGGTTTTATATTTACATACTGAGCATTTAGATGTTTATTATTAAAACAGAACATGCTTATAAACAAAACGATAATTGTTGCTACTCTTTTCATGATTGATTTATTTAATATTAGTTATTTGTTACTGATTGCGATTCCAAAAGTATAAAATATTATCTATTTTTGGTTGATTTATTTAATAAAAAATACATTTTGTATGATAATATAATTTCTTTACAGTGTTTTTGTAGGAATTATCCTATTTATTTATAAGATTGTTTTCATACAATAATAAAGAAATGAGATTGTCGTTAATATGGTTTAACTAAATGCCATGATATTTCCAACTTATACATTTATAGATGTATTAATAAGCGTAGTACTTGCCTTCATCATGTTGGGGGTTGGTTTATCATTGACTTATGACAGTTTTAAAAACATATTTCTTCACCCAAAAGCATTATTAATCGGCTTATCATCACAATTGATTGTGCTACCTTTGTTTGCTTTTATAATTTCTTACTTTTCATACATGTCAATTCCGTTAAAAGTTGGTTTAATTATACTTGCAACTTCCCCGGGAGGCACAACATCCGGCTTTCTGGCTTATTTATTTAAAGGGAATGTTGCTTTATCAATCACTTTTACATCAATCAATAGTATTATCACCTTATTTACTATCCCATTTATAGTTAACCTGAGTTTATTGTTTTATTTTGGGCATACTTCCGACATAAATCTATCGTATTTAGAATCTATAATTCAAATATTTTCGGTAACAATTGTGCCTGCGATCATAGGGGCGTTTATTAGAAATAAATTCCCTCTCTTTGCCGATAAGGCGCAGCACCCATTAAAGCTTTTATTGATAACTGCCTTGGCTTTAGTATTTATAATTAAAGTGTTTGTTGGCTCAAGCAATGGAGGTTCGGGGATTACTATTAAAGATGTGCTTATTATATTACCTTATGCTATATTATTGAATGTATTATGCATGAGTTGGGGGTTTATATTAGGAATTATTACCAAACTTGGTTATAAAAACGCATATACTATAGGCATCGAAGCATCAGTACTTAACACTACTATTGCTTTTTTGGTGGCTGGCACTTTATTGCAGAACCAAGAGATGGTAAAACCTTCGTTAATTTATGCAATGTTCTCCTTTTGGACAGCAATTATCTACACTTATATCATTAAGAAGAAGCACGGAGTTAAATTCTTAGCCGATTTTAAATCATAAATTAAAAAAGACTTTTAGTTATTTAGTACCTTATCATCCAATTTAATGTTTTTTTGGCATAATATTTAATAACAATAAGCTGGGATAAGGACTAACTCTTTAA
>JBAXLO010000404.1:0-1758 GCA_037134755.1 Bacteroidota bacterium
ATTAAAAGTGTTTATAATATTTTTCATGTCTTTATTAATCTTATATTTATCTTTTACCTTTAAGTGTTGTCCTAACTAATAGCAGAATTATATTGCTTACTCATAATGCTGCTTCATTTAATCAACTTATTTACGAGAAAAACTTCGTTGCAAAAATAGTTTATGATCAATAATTAAAGTCAAATTAATTATTACTATTTCGTTAATTAATTATTAAGGATTATTGCTTTATGTAAAATAAAATATTTTATAAATATAATCTCAGCATTAAATTATTATTAATATTGATATTTGTTAAATCTAAACCTTGATATAATATGTTACTTTTGCACTATTAAATAATAAAGCGATATTACAAATGAAAAATATATTTATAATCACAATTATAATTTGCGGGACACTATTAAGTTGTAAAAATAATAAACTTACTACTTCCGACCATATTACATTAACTTTGGCCGACAACCCTCATACAACTCAAACTATAACATGGCGGACAGATTCAACTGAAACTATCGGCGAAGTTCAATATACAGCTATTGAAGATTCAGCTTTGTTTGCCAAAGCTATTAAAATAAAAGAAGATAGCTCAGGAATATTAAGAACAGACATTGGTTCATGGAACATCCATTCAAAAACTATAACAGATCTTAAACCCGGTAAAACATATTGCTATAGAGTTGGTAATGGTAATAGTTGGAGTTGTAAAAGCACTTTTACTACTGAAGCTGACAATACAAGTGATTTTAAATTCTTAATATTTGGTGATAGTCAGAGTGGAGAAGCTAATAATCCTGATTATGGCAAATTCGATACCACAATTAACAATGCTTATAAAGCAAATCCTGATGTTAAATTTTTTGTTAATATGGGTGATCTTGTTGAAATAGGAGGTTATTATGCTCATTGGAATAAATGGTTTGAGGCTTCAAAGAATGTAATAAATAAGATCTCTATTATGCCTGTTCAGGGTAATCATGAAACTTATAACGACACTTTAGAAAAGGCAACTTCAAAACCTTTTAATTTCATACATCAATTTAAAGTACCTCAAAATGGTCCTGATGGATTTAAAGGACAAGTGTATTCATATAATTATGGTAATGTTCATATAGCTGTATGGGATAGCCAAATAGAAGAAGAAAAATTGGATAGCTCAATGATTAAAAATGAATTGGATTGGCTAGATAAAGATTTAAAACAAACAGATAAGAAATGGAAAATAGTTATGTTTCATAAAACTCCATATAATAATAAGTTAAAGAGAGCTAATGAAAAGTTAAAAGCTATAATTGAACCTGTAATGGATAAGAATCATGTTGATATTGTATTTAATGGACATGATCATGGAGTTTCGTGGACGTACCCTATAAAAGATGATAAGTATTATGAAAAACCTTCGCAAGGTACTGTTTATTATATTGCAGGCAGAAGTGGAAAGAAAACCTATCCTGATCTTAAACCAAAAGTATGGAATGCATTCTTTTTTGATCCAAAAGATATGCCTGATTATATTGTAGCCCAAGCCAACAATGATCAATTAAAAATCATGGCTTATAAACAAGATGGAACTGCTATTGATACTTGTATTATTGATAAATTGAAAGATGCATTGTATGATGGTACAAAGAAAATAATAGCACCAGCGTTTAAAGAACCCGTATTTGTATTGAATGGTATAATAGATACTGAAAACAAACCTGTTAAAATAGGCGACAAATGGTATGTTCCATCAAATATTATTAATACAAAATTTGG
>JBAXLO010000405.1:0-1714 GCA_037134755.1 Bacteroidota bacterium
TACATTATTGTTGCCATTTTGCAACTGCATAATCGGTACTCCTACATTATTGTTGGCATTTTGCAACTGCATAATCGATACTCCTACATTATTGTTGCCATTTTGCAACTGCATAATCGGTACTCCTACATTATTGTTGGCATTTTGCAACTGCATAATGATACCAATTTAAATTTTGTTGAGTAATTGCAGTTTCAGCATATCATCAATTAAAAAAATACTGATAGATAGAAGTTCTGTTTAAATCATTAATATATGCGAATCAGACAATGTAAGTTAAAGTGTGTCAATAGATTAAAAAGAGTCATCTTTAACACACAATAATGAGTACAGAAAAAAAACAAAAGTTCGAGTTCGATTATGAAGCTGTAAAAAATAAAGCTTTAGAACAACTCAAGAGTGGGAAGCCACTATTAGGAAAAGGAGGAGCATTAGCACCTTTATTTAAATCTTTTTTAGAAGCTGCTCTTGAAGGAGAGATGGCAGATCATTTGCAGGAGCATCCTGAGGACGAGCCTAATCGCAGGAATGGTCATGGGAGCAAAAATCTGCGAACAAGTGAGGGAGATATGGAGTTGTTTACACCCAGAGATCGGAATGGTAGTTTTGAACCTGATATTGTCAAGAAAAGACAGACAATATTAGCGGATAGTCTGGAGCCTAAGATACTAGGATTATATAGTCTTGGAACAAGCCTTAGAGACATATCAAGTCACATAAAAGACATCTACGATTGCGACATTAGCCACACTGTACTTTCTGAGATAACAGACAGAGTAATACCAGCAGTAAAAGAGTGGCAATCCAGGCCATTGGAGAGCGTATATACTATAGCGTGGTTAGATGCTATGTATTACAAGGTAAAGGGTGAAAATGGTCATATAGTAACAAGGTGTCTTTATAACATTTTAGGAGTAGACCTGGAAGGTCGCAAACATATACTGGGTATGTATATTGCAGAATGTGAAGGTGCTAAATTCTGGCTAAGTGTATTAACTGATTTGCACCAAAGAGGAGTCAAAGATATACTGATTGCCTGCATAGATAATCTGAGTGGTTTTGAGGAAGCAATACTAAGTATTTACCCCAAAACAGAAGTGCAAAGTTGTATTGTTCATCAAGTACGTAATACGATGAAATATGTGACAGAAAAAGATCGGAAAGAAGTATTAATAGATGTACAAAAAATTTATAAAGCAGTGAATAAAGAGGTAGCAGAAACGCATCTGGAGGAACTTGAAATAAAGTGGAATAAGAAGTATCCAATTGTTGTAAGGTCATGGCGAAACAACTGGCATAAGCTGAGTACATTTTTCAAATATTCTGATGATATTCGAAGAATTATTTATACTACAAATACAATTGAAGGGTATCATCGTCAGATACGAAAAGTGACAAAAACAAAAGGAGCTTTTACCAGTGATATGGCACTTTTGAAACTTGTATATCTGGCAACTCAACGAATTATGAGCAAGTGGAATAAGCCACTTCCAAATTGGGGACTAACAATTCAACAATTATGCATTATGTTTGGGGACAGGGTTCCGATAAATTGCTAAAAAATTCCCCCCTATTCTGCCCCTAGGGGCAGAATAGGGGGGAATACAATGACACAGTTTAGCTTACATAAGCAATGTAAGTTAAAGTGTGTCAATAGAGTAAAAAGAGTCATCTTTAACACACAATAATGAGTACAGAAAAAAAACAAAAGTTC
>JBAXLO010000406.1:0-1707 GCA_037134755.1 Bacteroidota bacterium
CATGAGACTCCTGTTCCTCCTGCGGAGTAAGTAAATTACGAATTACGAATTACGGAAACTGATGACAGAATTACGAATTACGAATTACGAATTACGGGTAAATAATTTAAGAAAGCTCTGTCAGATTTGGTGGGGCTTTTGGTTTTTTGGTATTGGATTTAAATGTATATTTGCAAAATAATAATATTAAAAATTAATAATATGGAAGTAACTAATTTTTTAAACTCAGTCGCAATAGGAATTATTCATAAAATGAATAATGAATTTGATTCGCATGATTTTATTATGCAGCTAATAAAAGATCATGAAAGAAAGTACGTTGAATTACTTTATTCCTACAAAAATAGTTCAGGAATTTTTCGTGCATTTCACCAACAAATAGGGATTTATTTAAGTAAAAATGCAAATTCATTATCAATAATAAAAATTAGACAAGATTTTAGTGAAAATATTAAAGATTATGATTCTAAAAATCAAAAATGGAGTAAAATATTATGAAAATAAAAATCATCTTTTTAGCTATTTTTATTTCTGCATATTGCTTTGGACAGGAGAATAAAGTCTATAAAATTATAATGACAACTCCAGGTAAAATATTGAATTATATCAACTATAATGCTCTTGAAGAAGTAACAGAATTGACAATATCTGGAGTAATTAACAAAACAGATATTGACGCAATAAAGAGAATGAGCAACTTGAAGCTATTAAATATTACTAATACAACAATTCAATATAATAAAGAGGCACTTAATAAAGAGATAGCCAATTATAATTTTGGATACCAAATTGCAATTAATATGTATGCTGATTCTTGGAATCAATTATCAACACAAAAAAAACAAAAAATAAAGAACAAACTCAATTTAGAAATTGCAAATGTCACGAAATTATATAAATCAGGAGGTATGTTAGATGATGGACTTTTTAAAGATTTTTTTTCATTAGAGTCTTTATATTTACCTAAAACAATTCAAGTTATTGGAGATAGAGCCTTTAGTAATTGTACTGGATTACATAAAATTATTTTACCAGCAAATTTGACTTCAATAGGTGTAGAAGCTTTTAAAAATTGTTCTAATCTTATTGTAATTAATCTTCCTGCAAAAATAAGTAAAATTGGATCCAGAGCTTTTCAAAATTGTAGTAAACTAGAAAAAGTTGTTTTGCCTTCTTATTTAAAAACCATAGAGAGTAAACTTTTCTACGCATGTGATAACTTAAATGAAATAACTGTGTTTGGTGTCAATGAGATATACTCTAGTTTTATTTGTGGATGTAAATCTCTTAAAATCATTAATTGTTTAGCAAAAACGCCCCCTAAGTATAATAATTATGAAGAATATGATGACAATTGTCCTAGCAGAAATGATATAATTTTTTACTTCCCAAAAGAATCAGTTACTGCATATGTTGGATCTATTTGGGCTGATACTTTTACTATAAAAACAAAATGAAAGTAAAAGTTACAGCAGAGAACTATGAAGAAATAATAAATAAGTTAACTATAGTTAATACTTTGACTTTCTCAAATGGTATTTATATCTTAAAGCTAAGTTCGGATAAAGAAACTGTGGTGAGGAAGTTTGTAAAAGAATAGTACTTCTTATATCTCTATAACCAAACTATCGTAAGCTAATTGAATAAAAGGAGGAAGCTTTTTGTTTACATCTTCGTGCAATCCTATAAAATGACTTACATGAGTAA
>JBAXLO010000407.1:0-1703 GCA_037134755.1 Bacteroidota bacterium
ACTGTAAGTATTTCAAGTACTCCAAGTACTCTTAAAGACATACTGCAAATAATAGTATTTGAATTTCCATGCTGAATATATTCACTATACAAATTAGTATTTTATTATTTTAAATATCTCATTCCTAAAGAATTAAACACTTGATTGCTGTTGTTTTCTACCGATATTTATCCCCTTACGGGAATTGATTTTACATGCTCAATATATTCACCATACAAATTAAGGTATTAATATTTTGTAAATAACGTTTCTATCCCCTTTGCGGGAAATGCTTTTATAAGATTAATTATTAGTATAAAAAATTATAAATTTTGGACAATAGAAACTTTACATTGATATTTCGTTTGACCAGATTACATTCTTCTTTTTACGTTGTTCCTCTTCATTATAATCAAATTTTTTATTTGAATTATTCGCTTGCATTAAGTTGAATCCAATTCTAAATTTTATTAGAGATACGTCAGTTGACTTAGTTTTTACAAGTCTAATTTTAACAGTTGTACTCTGTTTGGGAGCAAGTATCAAAATTATCGGAGCATTTTTCAAACAATCATTTCTTACTATTTGCAGACGGTCATTATCAATCGAATAGAACTCTTGCCACGAACACGACATACTGTAATATTTCAATGTGTCATTTGAATTATTTGTCAAAGTAGTTGGAATTATCAAATAAGTTTGTTTGTTTTCTTTAACCCATTTACCTTCTTTTATAATTAATTTATAATACTCATTCTTTAACATGAAAGAGCTTAATCCAATCACAATTATTATTATTATTAGTGTTTTAAATATACTTTTCATTTTATTAATTTTTTAATATATACGCCAATAAATTCACCATGCAAATATACATTTTAATTCTTTATATAAATCATTCTTATCCCCTTTGCGGGAAATGCTTTTATAAAAATAATTATTAGGATATGAAGTTACATACTTTTATCAATATGTGTATTTTTTTTAATCTCGTCCAGCATAAGTAAATTTACCCGTTTTAAAATCCAAACAACCAGATTGAGAATTATCGTATTTAATAAAAATCGCCCTATCACCTTTCTTATATTCTCCAAAGTCATTCCAATAAATTTTAATAATTTGAAAATGTATAATTACAGGATTTTTATGTCTGTAATATTCAAGAGAATTATCTTTACGCGGGTTTGTTTTCCATATAATTTTGTTTGATTTATTGTATGCTGTAATAAAAGTATGCGTAGAATCAAGAACATAGTAATTATTACTTACTGAATCAATAATAGTTATCGCCTTTCCTTCTTTTGATTTCATTCTGGAATCATAAACAATATTTCCATTAAAATCATTAATCCAAGCAGAATCTTTATTGTCTTTATGTAAATTGTGCTCACTCCAATAAATTGAATCCATTTCATTAGCTATCTTTGCCATTTCAAGTGCCATCTTATATTGAGAAACACTATCTGTAGCCATTGGATCATAATTATTACCAGTATTTATTTGGGCTATACATAAATTACTTTGACATCCTAAAATAATTATAATAATGCTTAATCGAATTACTCTTTTCATATATTGTTATTTTTAATGTTAACTATCTTTTGTTATATAAATTCAGCATGCAAATATACATTTTAATTCATTACAATAAAGATTTCTTTATAAAAATAAAAAAGCTCTGCCAACTTAATAACAGAGCTTTTGAATTGTTAATTGTTAATTCT
>JBAXLO010000408.1:0-1691 GCA_037134755.1 Bacteroidota bacterium
TTTAATAGGATTTATAATCCTGATAGTATTTATACTGTAACACCAGTTGGTCATACGGTACTTACCAGTAATAACAATTATATAATACAAGCATATAGTTGTAAAACTAGTCTAGGTCCAACAGCATTAATGTTTTTGGAAATTGATTCGATAGGAAATATTATTAAAGAAGTTTCTTTTAAGCCAGAATCAACTTCATATGTTTCAGGTTTTGGTTCTTTAATTCATACACATGACAATGGTTATTGCTATGTAGGGAATATGCATACTTCTACTAATAAGTATCATTATTTTGTCAAATTAAACAGTAATCTTGATACTTTATGGACAAGTAAGATACAACAACCAGATACATTAGATGAAGGTAATTATCAATTATGCGAAACTTCAGATAAAGGGTTTGTAATGGTTGGTGATAAATGGGAAGGTGGGTCTATAACGGATGTTCTATTATTAAAAATCGATAGTCTTGGCAATCAATTGTGGAAAAAAACAATAGCTACGGGTGGTCAAAGTGGTGGAAGTCAAATACGAGAAACACCGGATAAGGGTTTGTTAATCGGTGGTTATAATGGCACCAATGGTAATCCATTTATACTTAAAACAGATAGTGCAGGTAATTTAAAATGGAGCAGTTTCCCTAATTCACAACATTATAATGGAGGTGGTGCAATAGCTATTACTCCCCAAGGCAATTATTTATTTGCTTACGGTTATGGTATATCACTTGAATATAGCAATACAACTGATTATTATTATTCGAGAATTAATGTTATTAAATATAATACAAATGGTGTGATAATAGGGAATAGTTTTTACGATAAAGTAAGACTTAATCAAAGTATTTATAAAGTTGAAATGTTACCTAACGGAGATTATTTTATTTTAGGTGGCTATTACGTAGAAGATACTAATACGTCTCAAAGTGAATTTGATGCATTATTAATGAAAATTGATGATAAAGATGATAGCCTATGGACACAAAGTTATAATTATATAGGATGGTCTTCTAATTTCATTAATCTTCTTTTTGATGGTGCAGCCACTAATGATGGAGGTTTTATTAGTTGTGGCATGACAGATTCGCTACAACAAATGATGTGGGTAGTAAAAATGGATAGCAATGGTTATGCACCAGGCATGAATACTATAGGGATAAATGAAATGTACTTTGCAAAATTAGAAGATATAAGGCTATTTCCTAATCCCGCTACCAACCAAACAACTATATGTTATCCTCAACTAAAAGAAGAAGGAGATATACAAATATATAATATGCTTGGGCAAATAGTATATAAAGAAAAACTTGTAAAAGGCTCATCACAAACAAAGCTAAGTATTCAACATATTAAAGCTGGGCTTTATAAAGTAATAGTAAGAGAGAAAGGGATAATAAAAGGGCAAGTGAGTTTGGTAAAAGAATGAGCCCTATCTGTATCTTTTCCCTTAAAAGGAGAAAGGAAAAACGCAGATAACACAATACAAATGAATACTGCACAATTAATACATGATATATGGATAGATGGAGGTAATACAGCAGAACTAAAACAAGCAGTTGATCTTTGTTATCCTGAGAAAGTATTCGATCTTTTTAATACACTTATAAGTGACTCACCTTATCTGTCGGACGAAGTAATGGTAGCTGCTATTGAACAAACAAATGCATTGCCTGATATAATGGTTAAATATAT
>JBAXLO010000409.1:0-1668 GCA_037134755.1 Bacteroidota bacterium
AACAGGCAATCAATGGTTGTTAAATGGTGAAGCAATACCCGGAGATACCAATCAAACTTATACTGTGCCTTTGCCTATTAGTAGCAAATCGTGTTACTCGGTAGCTATAACAAATATTTATGGCTGTTCCGCAACTTCCGATACCATTTGTTACTTACCATTAGGTATTTCAGAGTTAATGAAAAATAAAGGTATATATGTTTATCCCAATCCTGCTTCAGACAGATTGAATATGCAGTTTAGAGATGCAATAGAAGGAGGGTATGTAATAGATGTATATAATTATTTAGGAAAAAAAGTAATCTCTGAAAAAGTATCACAAACTGAAACAGAGCATCAGTTAAATACTACAAGCCTAAATAATGGTCTTTACATATATAATATTACTACAACTAATAATATTTATAAAGGGAAATTCACTATTATTAAATAAATTTAATTCTCTTACAGGGTTAAAGTAAAACAACTTTAACCCTGTATTTATATACTATGAAAAAAACAATCAATATAATCCTTTTTTTATTATTGGCAAATGCAAATATATTTGCTCAGATTAATCTTGTGCCTAATGGGGATTTTGAAATCTATTCGGCATTACCAACACAAGTAGGAGAAAGTTATCTTGCAACAGGATGGAATAATGTAAATGGAGACTATTCATATGGTATATATTCAAGTCCTGATTATATAAATGTACTTGGAAGTTCTTTTATAATATCAAGTTTTGGTGCAATAACACCATATTCAGGAAATGGGCAGATGGGACTCATTACTTATGCAATTCCTAATCCATCATGGAGAGAATATATTTCTAATCAATTTTCTAAAAAGATGATTCCAGGACATTATTATACAGTTTCTTTTTATCTATCAAATGGTACCGGTGGAAATACTTTTCAATATGAATATGGAGCTAATAACTTTGGGATTTGTTTTTCAACTAATCCTTTACATCAAGCCACACATGAAGTCATACCTGTGACACCGCAAATAGAAATAGATACTGTAATTTATTTCTATAATAGTTGGCATCATTTTAGTTTTAATTTTATAGCAGATAGTTCTTATAAATATATTACTATTGGTAATTTTAAAGATGATGCTAATACGATGGTTTCTAATTATGGTTCTATATATTCTATCGCCGCTTATTATTTTATAGATAAGATAGAGGTAACTCCTTTGTTTTATATATTAGGAGATTCAGTTATTTGTAAAGGCAATTCTACTTCTTTAAGAATGTATGGAGATAGCATAGCTAATTGGGTGGATAGTCAACAGCCTGCTACTATAATAGCAACAGATTCTTTAATAACAGTAACTCCTACAACAACTACAACATATTTAGCTTATAGTAATACTGATACTGTTTCTTATACTGTTCATGTAGTAAATCCTACTGTCATTAACTTAGGCAACGATACTACTCTTTGTCAGGGCGAAACGTTAGTTTTATATGCTTATACTCCTTATGCAACTTATTTGTGGCAGGATAGTTCAACCAATGCAAACTATAATGTAACTCAAACTGGTACTTATTGGGTTAGAGCAATAATAGACAGTAATTGTTTTGCAACAGATAGTATTCATGTATTTTATAATCCAAGCCCTATTGCTCCTACAATAAGCCAAAACGGGAATGTTCTTACTTCTTCTTCGGCAACAGGC
>JBAXLO010000410.1:0-1624 GCA_037134755.1 Bacteroidota bacterium
TCCCTAGCCTGAAGGCTAGGGTTATCGTATAAAAACAGTTTTTTTATTAATGTATTAATATGATTTCTGTAGAGACGTTGCATGCAACGTCTCTACTTTGGCAGGAAGAAATGAAAATAAAAAAACACCCAAACAAATAGATAGCACCTGATAGATAGCTAAATATTTGTTTGGGTAATTTATAAAATCGCTGTAATTTTCAGTATCCGGAGAGGATATTATACCTGCTCTACATGCTTTTTGAAATTATTGAGGATAGCTTGCCAGCCTCCTCTTTGAAGTTCGATATCATTAACAGTTTCGGCTTCAAAAGTCTCGGTAACACAAATAAAATCATCATATTGCTCAAAAGTTATCTTAACTTTACGATCATCGCCAAGTATATATTCAATCAGTTTGTGAGTTTCGATATTAGTATAAGTACCTTCAAAATCAAAGCCAAAACTACCGTCTTTTGCTGCCATCTTAGTCTTAAACTTACCATTGAGCTTTAAATCATTCTCAGCAAAAGGAGCATGCCAATCATCCGAAGCAAAATACCATTTTACAATGTGAGAAGGGTTTATCCAGCAATCCCAAACAGTTTCGATAGGTGCATTAACATTAACCTGCACAGTTATTTCAGTTATATTATCTGTATTCATGTATATATGTTTTATTTTGCCATACAATTAAACATCCATTGAATTCCAAACTTATCAACGCAAGTGCCATAATAAGAGCCCCAAAACATGTCCTGAAGCTCGGTAGTAACTTTGCCACCCGCTGATAAAGCATTAAACAGCTTCTTTGTATCTTCCTTAGTATCTGGCTCCAAACTAATATGAACATTGTTGCCTGAATTTACATTAAAACCCATCGATTCGGGAGCATCGGTGCCCATCAAAAGAACGCCACCAAATAAAGGTAACTCAATATGCATCACCAGGTTTTTATCTTCTTCGGCTATCTGTGGCGCTCCCTCTGAAGCTGGAATATCGCCCATACGAGCAATGCCGCCACGGGTAAACTCGCCACCAAAGACTGATTTATAGAAATTAAAAGCGTCCTCGGTACAACGAGGGAAATTTAGATATATATTTACATTTGCCATGTTATTATTATTTATTTTGTTGAAAATAATAAAACATATAGCTTAAAATAAAGTTTAAATACGACATTTATAAATGCAATACTATTTAATAAAAGTATTAATAAAAAAAGACAGCATGCTTTTGCAGAAATGTTTAATTAAAATAATAAACCAGAGTTATTGCAATGCTTTTCGGGCTTTTAAAATATATTTAGCAGTATCAAGAGGACTAATTCCCTTAAAAGGCCTGATCACCCCTTTGTCGTCGGCACATGGCTGAAAACTATGGAAACGAGTAGTAATTTTAGCCTTGCCACCCGAACGCGAACTCAATTTAACTGAGTACTCCAAGGATGTGGCAACTGGCAGCAAACCAGTTAGAATAAACTTGCCATTTTCGAGATGCGGACTATCAAAACTACCGCGCATCTGCGTAATATCGCCTGTAACTATGCCCAATAGCTCCTCAGGGGCCGAAATCCGAAAAGAATTGATAGGCTCCAACAAAATAGTGCCCGTATTTACCAATCCATCCATGATCCCCATTGGAGT
>JBAXLO010000411.1:0-1617 GCA_037134755.1 Bacteroidota bacterium
CGAAAGCATAAAACACTATAATATAAGCTTTAAACTCTCTCATGGAAGCTCTACACCTTCTCATATAATATTTACACTACTTTCTGAGAGATTTACACTACTTTCTGAGAGATTCACACTACTTTCTGAAAGATTTACGCTACTTTCTGAAAGATTTACGCTACTTTCTGAATGTTTTTCGCTACTTTCTGAAAGCTTTACGCCTTCTCATGGAAGATTTACGGACTCGTAAATCTTCCATGAGAAGGCGTAAAGCTCTAATGAAATACATTTTATTTATAAATAAAATGTGTTTTATTATCAAAATAATAAATAATTTAAAAATGTAATTTGTATTGATATTAATAGTACTTTTACAAAGAACTAAAGCAGTTCAAAAAAACAACAAAAAATACAATAATATGAAAAACGACGAGAGTAGAGATTTCACTATGTTTGAAGGCGACATGCTAGAACAAGCTCAACGTTTCGCAGATCAATTTCAGGAGGATGAAGCTGACTTTACAACAGATTATACAGCTTTTGAAACTCCTTTTGCAACCGAAATGCAGGATGCAATCGATGTTTGTATGGCTACAACTTCAGATAGAGTTTGTGTAGGGAAGCAAGCTGAACAAACAGCAAAGATAGAAGTATTAATGGAAACCGGAAGAGGTAAATATCAAGGAGGAAAGCTTTATGTAGAGATTACATTCCCTAAAGATTCGGCTAAACTTAGAACTTATGGACAACCAAGTTACGAAGCAGCAAGGGCATCGCACGTAAAATTGCCTACTTTAATGATACAAGGTTACGATATGGCTAGTGATGTTGATAATAAAACCAAATTAATAGCTGAAGGATTTACTTTGCTTAAAATAGAAGCAATAAAAACAACTGCTGATGCCATAACTCAAGCTGTAAGGAAACAAACTAAGCTTAAAGGAGCTAGATCTTTGACTACTCAAGAGCGTACTATAAACTTAAATGCTTTATGGGCAATGATGGTGCTGATAAGTGAGTGTTCAAAAAAGATATATGAACATAATCCGGTAATGTGGAATCGGTATTTATTGTATCCGGATGCTCCACCTGCTCCACCAATTCCTACACCACCAACAGAACCTACTGTATAGCAATAATTAAAAAGGCTGCCCGAAACAAATCAGGCAGCCTTTTTAATATAAATAGGTTTATAGCTTATTTATGTTTCCCGTCTTTCTTGCAGCATGGGGATAATTTGTTGTAAGCCTTAGGATCTGCCTTCACATCGTCGGCATCATAGCCTACCTTGCTGATGGCAATCTTAATTTTGTCGGTGGTAGTTTTAGTAGCGTCGTATTTAACGGTGCATACCTTGGTGTCCACGTTCAAATCAGAGCTTTTTACTCCCTTTTCAAAGGCTAAAGCCTTCTCGATAGTCTCTTTACACATGTCGCACTGGGCAGATGTCTTAATTTTAATCTCGCTATACTTGTCGGCCTTCTTTACTTGAGCATAAATAGTGTTGCCGATCAATACTATTGCCACTATCATAAGTGCAATAAGCTTACTGTTAATTTGTTTCATTGTTTTTATTGTGTTAAAATTATTAATTGTATTAATTATAAAGTCTTATTCAATAATAATATATGTTTT
>JBAXLO010000412.1:0-1552 GCA_037134755.1 Bacteroidota bacterium
CCTTTATTCTCCATATATACAGCATTTCCCATTTTCGAAACTACTTTTTTGATTATCGATAGACCTTTTGTAATTCTTGATAAAAAAACTTTTTTTAAACCTGAAATAATATTCAAAATTCATAAAAAAATATTTATTTTAAGATTTATTTTCATGATTTACAAAAAAATAATTTACATTCATTAGATTAATTTTGTTAAATAAAAGACAAATTAATCCACATGTTTAACGTATTACCTCAAGATAAATACACATTTTTTAAAAATTATTTATAAATTGAATATCAAATATTAAAATTTATTTTTTTTATTTTTTATTTAATATATTTATATTAATAAAATGATTATCTTTGCAAAATATATTATAAAAATAATACTAAAAAAAATACATTATGAAAACTTTACCGGATATAGCCAGAGATTACAGCAAACCTGATAGTATAATGCTTAAACAGGGACAAGGCATACATGATAGTTTGAAAAAGCATTTAGCTGATTTCACACCAAAATATCCATTTATGGATACTGCATATTTAAGCAAGTTTCAAACTATCATAGATACAGCCTATGCTGCGGAAAGAGATAATGAAGTAGTTACAGATATTTCATTTGAAGTTTCTATCATGGATGGCTTTATGAGTGATGGCAGGGATTTTTATTCAAAAGCTATTCAATATGGAAAGCTAATATATAAAGATAATCCTGCAATGTTAAATAAATTTGGACATAAAGATTATGATGCATATAAAACTGTTACTTATTTGCTACCAATTATATTGGATCAGGCTTTTAAGATGTTAAGCGATCCTATTATAGAAGCCTTATTCGTTGCTAAAGGATTTACATTAGCAGATATTACAAATCTTGAAACTATTAGTGGCAAGATAAAAGCTGAAAGTAGAGTGGTATATAGTGAAAAAGTGGAAAGACTGCCAACAACACATGATAGAATAGTGAAGGACAATTTGGTATGGGCTAATATGTCGGAGATAAGTACATGCTCAAAAGATGTATATTGGGATAATTATGCAATGCGTCACGTGTTTTTATTGTATCCCGAAAATGAACCACCAATAGACCCACCGGTACCTCCTGTTCCTCCAACAGAATAAGGATATACATTTGATAATATCTATATAAGATAATTATTCAAACTAAAAAAATTAAAGAAAAGGGTTGTATTTTACAGCCCTTTTTTATTTTAATATTGATGAGTTACTCAATATTAGTTATCAGATGCTATTATTGAATATTTAAAGAAAGAAGTTTGCAACTAACTACATAAATTTTGTAGCTCGTATTATAAATTTTACTACTTTTACATTTTTTTAATTGCTTATGCAATCAATCATTAATCATACAAGTATGAAAACAATTGTAAAAACATATCTCTTACTCTCAATAGCTGTCATAATGCTTAGCTTTAAAGCTAATGCCCAGTCAACTTCTGATTCGATTCCTGATTATGGAAAAAACCCTGCATGGATTAAAATGATTGACAATCCACAATCTAATTATTATGAAACTATCAAGGCTTTTGATACTTATTTTAC
>JBAXLO010000413.1:0-1546 GCA_037134755.1 Bacteroidota bacterium
TAAAGATTTAAGTAAATATTAATAGCAAATCTTATCTCAAAAATCATTAATTTTGCAGCCGATTTAAGATATTATTATTTTAATTACCTAAAGTAAATTCCCAAAACAAGGCTCAAATGATTAGCAATTAATTGAGACAAAAATCAAAGAAATAAAAAATAAAGAATCTAAATATGTATAGTATGAAGTGTGTAGGAGTTCTGACATCAGGGGGAGACGCTCCGGGGATGAATGCGGCAATTAGGGCGGTTACTAGGACAGCTATTTTCAACAATCTTAAGATTAAAGCTATTTACAGAGGTTATCGTGGTTTGATAACCGGCGAGATAGTAAATTTCCAGACCGAAAGTGTGAGTAATATTATTCAACATGGCGGCACTATTATTAAAACTGCCCGATGTTTGGAGTTTCAAACACCCGAAGGTCGTAAGCAGGCTTATGATAATCTACAAAAAGAAGGTATTGATGGCTTAATAGTTATAGGTGGCGATGGTACTTTTACCGGTGCACGCATCTTTGGCATGGAGTTTAATTTCCCTATCGTTGGCATTCCGGGCACTATCGACAATGATTTATATGGCACCGATACTACTATTGGTTATGATACGGCTTTGAATACTATTGTGCAGGCTGTGGATAAGATAAGAGATACTGCAAGTTCGCACGAACGCTTGTTTTTAGTGGAAGTAATGGGACGTGATGCCGGTTTCTTAGCATTATATGGAGCTATTGCTTCGGGGGCTGAGGCTGCTATAATACCTGAGATTAGTACTAAGGTAGATCAGTTGGAGCAACTTATACAGCATGGTTTCCGCAAATCTAAAAGCAGTAGTATTGTATTGGTTTCCGAAAGCGAGATTACCGGTGGTGCTATGGGTATTGCTGCCCGATTGAAAGAAAAAGGATACAATCCGCATGTTACTATCCTTGGGCATGTGCAACGTGGTGGCTCCCCTACTGCCAACGACCGTATTTTGGCTAGTCGTATTGGAGTTGCTGCTGTTGATGCCCTGCTCGACGAACAAAGGAGTGTGATGATTGGTGTTGTAAACAACGAGATTGTGCATGTGCCTTTTAATAAAGCTATAAAAGACGAAAAGCCTGTAGATAAGTATTTGTTTGATGTTTTAAGGTTGCTTTCGATATAGTATCTGATAAGTATTTACACCTCTGCTTCTCCCTGTGACCGTTTTAATGGAAGGAGTATAGCCGAGGTGTGTTAGTTTAAAGTTGTATATTTTCTATTTATAGACTAATTTTAAAATGAGGTAATTCTACTTTTAACAGCACTTTTGCGTGTAAAGCATTAAATACACGCATTAAAGTATCAATAGTTACATTGCTTGCATTATTTTCAATTCTTGAAATCTGAGCCTTTTGTACTCCTATCAGTTTCCCTAACTCTTCTTGAGTTAATTTTCTTTCTTGTCGTGTTTGTTTTATAGCCTGACCTATTAATTCCATTTTTAATTCATATTCAAATTTATCTCTTGAAGGTGTACCAATTTCACCTATAAGTTTGTCTTGAACTTCATCTAATGTATGT
>JBAXLO010000414.1:0-1525 GCA_037134755.1 Bacteroidota bacterium
TCGGGGAGTTGCTTACTTACGTTCTCCCATTTAGTTTTATCAGTAGTTTTACCTAACTCATCAGCTAGTTCGGCAGCTGACTTAAACAGGAATTTAATAAGTGATAGATCGAAATTAGTAGTGGTTTTATACCATGCATTAATGCTATTATCATTAATCTCAGGCGAAGAACTAATAGGAAGCTGTTTCTTTCCGTTAGCATCAGTTATCAAAATAGTATTAATAAAAGTAGCTACATCACTTATAAAAGGATAACATTGTGTGGTAAGAAAATCTTTGTCGAGCGTATATTTATAAGTTAAATAATAATGATGCGCCAACCATGCCGAAACTGTAGGCGACAAAGAATATTGTATCCAACCACCCATAGGTTGCCCAGTTAAAGTAACTACACCACCGAAGTTTAAACCATCTGCATTAAAATAATGTTTGGTATATTCTTTAGCGACGGGTATACATTTATTAATCCAATCAGTAAAAGATAGCGCTTCTTCAATATGATTAGAGACATAAGATGGCCAATAACTAAGTTGCGTATTTAAATCATTATGAAAATCACCTTTCCAGGGAGGAAGATTACCATTGTCGGCAGTCCAAACAGCCTGCAAAGTTATAGGAGGGGCACCTCGCCTTGAAGCAGAACCAAACTTATACATCTCCAAATACCATTGGCGTTCAATCAATGTATCGGGTATATTTATAGCTGACTGCCCCCAGTATTTATCCCACCATTTACAATGTGAATCAAAGGTTTTGTCAAATCCATTTTCAAAAACTTCTTTAGCTTTCTTTTGATCGTTAATGTTAGAATAGATAGAGTTTTGAGTTGAAATACACCAAACACCTTCAGAAGTGTTCTTATTTGTTTTCCATTGCAATGAAATATCGTAACTAAAGTCTTTAAACCCATCTTTACGATACTGTAAGGTAATGTCTTGATTAAGATCTTTCCAGCCTTCTTGATGATAGTTATATGAATTACCATTCTTTATAACCTCCCCTTGTTTATAACCTAATCGTTGCAATCCCTGACCATCTACACTATTTCCACTTGTGTTATTTTTAACTTTATCAGAACTATAAACAGGTGGAATTAATATAGGTGTGATAAGTTTATCAGTACCCGAAAGTTTATAATAGCCCAATGGGTTATTTGCATCACAAAAGATTTCTAATTTAGCACCATTCTTCCATTTTACTTCACAAAGTGCTTGATTTATATATAAATGTACTGATGCTATCTCACCCAATTCTTTTATATCAAATTCTATTGCACCACCCGGTATTTTAGTAGGACCCGGTTCGCGTTCGTAAGGTACGTCACCTAATATTTGTACTGTATCATAGGTGTTTTTCATTACCTGTTCGTAAACCCATTGATATGTAAAATGAGGCAGTAATAATTCTTTTATAGGACGTAAGTCCCATAGGTCGGCACGGTCTAATGATAAACGGAGCTTACCCTCTTTTTGCCATACTAATACTCCACTAATTCCATTGCCTAACGGAATACCTTCGTCCCACG
>JBAXLO010000415.1:0-1517 GCA_037134755.1 Bacteroidota bacterium
CGTAAAATACCATTTCCAAAAAACAGAATTGTATTTCCACGTAAGGAATACCATTCCCAAAAAATGATAATAACTCAGAATTTTTTTTATTAAAGAAAAAAATAATAATTTTAAAATAATAAATCAAACATATAAACAACTGATATCAATATGTAGTCTGAAATTTTTATTGAAATATATTTTCTATAAAGTTGTTTATTTGAAAAATAATTAATTTTTATTGATTTGGAATTTGTATCTTTGCAAATCTAAATTGTATTTAATATATACTTAAATAATAGTATAAACAATTGATTAAAATTAACTTAAAATGATTGCAAGCAAATTAACCAGAAAAATATTAGTACACATTCACTTGATTATTTTATCATTAAGTGATTATCCTCAAGAAAGAGTTGTTGAATTTATAAACGGACACAACGACTTTTTGAACAAAGATCCGATAACTCCCGAAAAACAGATAATGATTGACGATTTGGAAGATGTGCTGGAAAGTTATGATTTGGGAGTAACTGTAAAACACAGCGACAAAGGGAAAAGAGCTACCTTTGTAACTAAAATTATAGAATATAAACCATCTATTGTCACACAAGTAAATGGTATAATAAATCAAATCAATACCATTACTCATTCTGATAAAAGTAAACTCAAAGAATTTAACTTAAATAGAATTAGTATTTATTATGAAGGTAGAGAGTCGGAAATACTTAGATATTATAAAGAATTATTGTATAATATAAAACTTAGCCCTGAGTTTTCGACAGTAGTACCGGCGGTACAAGCACTTGTAGATAAAGTAAATGCTTTATATAAAGTTAAAAAAGAAAAGAAAGATGATATTAAAATTGACATAACTAATATGAATACTTATGTTGATCCACTTGCAAAAGTGTTGTTGAAGAATTTTGACAGTCTCGAAACTGCAAATATTAACAATTTAGATGCAGTTATTGATTATTTCCCATTTAGAGATATGGATTTACCTATAAAAAATAAAGAACATTTAGCTCCAAATCAATTTAATGCAATAGGTATGCAAGGTGCTATTGTTAATTTGATAGATGTAAAGCAGGATTTTGGTAATTGGATAGAAGCAGATTGTAGGAAATGTCCTTTAGATGTTTATTTGTGGTTAGCTAGCGAAATTACAAGTGTAATTCCAAAGAATGCACAAAAAGTATGTAAAGGGGATAGATTGATATTTAAAAACTCTGCAATAGGTTCATCCACCGAGATGTATTTTATGGTAGCTTTCGCAGAAGATGAAACTGTTACCGAAGAATGCAAATTTAAAATCACTATAGATAAAAAGAAACCACGTAGAAAAAATATTATAAGTCCTAAAATAGTAACTCCCGAACCAGTAGTGGAGAATTAACAATTAAGAATTAACAATTAAGAATTAACAATTAAGAATTAACAATTAAGAAATACGATATTTAAATGAAGCTCTCATCATATATTTGATGGGAGCTTTTTTATTTTCCTAATCCCGCACGTGCGGGAAACAGCTAAAA
>JBAXLO010000416.1:0-1516 GCA_037134755.1 Bacteroidota bacterium
TGTAGAGCTTCCATGAGAGAGTTTAAAGCTTATATTATAGTGTTTTATGCTTTCGTAGAATATTTTATTATTGATAAGAAAAAGTTATTAATAAAATATAAAATAAATATGATTCATATTAAATAAAGTTGTAAGTTTGTAATGTTAATCTAAAAGAAATTATGAGAAAGATTTTAATAGTTATACTTATATTATATACGTATTTAAGCTTTGGGCAAATACCTTTGATGGTTAATAATAAACCTAATTATGATATTAACTGTATTCTGGAAAAGAAATACATTAGCTATAAAGATACTTGTATAGTTAATGTTAATAAATACAAACGTCATTGGGGAAGAGACTTTTACCTAAATGTAAATGATTTTGAAATTAAAGTTTTTTGCTATATATATTTTAATAACTTGAATCTAAAAATAGATAGTACTACAAACTTAATGAATGAAATGTTAGTTGACACTACTACATTTCCCTATTATATTCAGTTTTATAGATATAAAAGATTTTGGGGTATTATGGATTTTGGTAGGTATGGTTATCATTGGGTTGATGTATTTGATGAAAAGGATGAACGAGATAAAGGGAATAGATATCTCCGTCAAGGATATTGTAAAGAGTTAATTGAATTTAAACCAGATTATGTTTTTTATTTGAAAGGAGATTATGAAAATGGTATGGTACTACAAAAAGGCAACAATATTTACTATTATATACCAATAAATGGAAAAATAGAGCCTCTATATAAACATCTTATAGATATGGAGGAGGATGAAAAGTTATATCATGATGTAGATAGAACATATTAAATAGATAGTTAACATTAAAAGAAATAAATTAGAGAGAAATATTAATAATAAAGTCAGGGCTAAAGCCCTAAGAGGGTGTAAAATTCACAACCCCAGCATAAATGCCGGGGTTAATAGATGAAAAGAAGAAATTATTTAGTGAAGTTCATTTTTATAAAAAAATATTAATAAAATGGAAAATATATTTGCAGAAAGAATGTCGCAGAGAACAAACTCTGAATTGTTAAAAATAATTTATGAACAAAAAAATGATTATCAACCAGAGGCTGTTGAAGCTGCTGAATTGGAAATTAAAAAAAGAAATTTGAGTGAAGAAGAGATTAAAGAATCAATTCAAGAAAATAAAACAAAAAAGGTTATTGAGATAGAAAAGGCAAATATGAAATTAGCCATTGGTTTTAAGATTTTAACATTTATATTCCCCGGATTTCTTCAGATAGTATTCGCAGGAACATTTAAGGCTGATGGATATGACAGAAAAGCTCGTGAATTAGCAAGGTGGACTATAAACGGATTTATTTTTTATGTAGTAATTATACTATTACTTATAATTCAATCCTATTTTATTAAATAGAATAAAATTTAACACAATATAAAATAACTTTTTAAAATTATAATAATCTTAAGAGATCATCATAAACAAAGAGCGGTTGTTAACTTAATGACAACCGCTCTTGTTTTATAACTTAAGGCACTTAAGACACTTTAAG
>JBAXLO010000417.1:0-1513 GCA_037134755.1 Bacteroidota bacterium
AAGCTTTCTGGAAGAACGGTATTATCTTTCAGAGCCGCCCTAATACCAGCTTAGCCATCATTGTTAATGCTACTCATCATGAGCAGGAAGGCTTTTTTGGGCTTAGCAATTATTATGGTCGCGAGCGTACTTTGTATGCTAACTTACTTTATCAATCTTACATAGTTAATAAGAACAATAAGTTTACTACAGGCGTAAGTTATATGCTTGATAATTATGTTGAGAACTATGATCAGCATATTTTTGCTTATAATTATCAGGTTATACCTAATTCTACTGATTTATTTACCATTCATCATTCGGTGCATAACTATTACGACCTCAATCGTCAGGAATCTATTCCGGGTGCTTACTTTGAATATACTGCTACACCCAATGATAAGCTCACAATTATTGCCGGTATGCGTGCCGATCATCATAATAAGTACGGTATGTTTTATACTCCTCGCTTAAATGTTCGTTATCACTTCAATGCGACTACCGTTTTGAGGGGTTCGGCGGGATATGGTTACAGAACTGCCAATGTTATTTCCGAAAATCTCTCTTTGCTTGCCAGTCAGCGTCAATTTGTTTTTGCTAATGATCTTAAACAAGAGAAAGCGCTTAATTTTGGTGTCAATTTTACCAAAGAGTTCTCTTTATTTTCGCGTAAAGCTGAATTTGACGTAGATATTTACCGCACTAACTTCATGAATCAAGTAATTGTTGACTTAGAGAAGACTCCTACTACTGCTTATTTTAATAATCTTGATGGTAAATCTTATTCTAATAGTTATCAGGCACAAGTAACGATGGAACCTATTAAAAGATTGTCACTTTTGATTGCCTATCGTATCAATGATGTTAAAACTACTATTGATGGCAATCTTATTACGCGTCCTTTTGTTAATAAATATAAAGGCCTTATTACCTTATCTTATGCTACTAAGTTTGATAAATGGAAATTCGATTTCACTACACAATTTAATGGAAGCGCACGTTTGCCTAATCAATCTTTAATGCCTGCTATTATTAAAAGAGCTGAAACTACTCCTCAATATGTTATTTTCAATGCTCAAATTACAAAGAAATTTAAACATTTTGATGTGTATTTAGGTGGCGAAAATCTTGGTAATTTTACTCAAAAGGATCCTATTACGGAGTATTTTGCTCCTTATCATACCCATTTTGATACTACGATGACTTGGGGACCTATCGTAGGCACAACTATTTACGCAGGTTTGAGATATACTATAAAATAGCACGCTTTTTGTTATATAATAATTAATATATTTAAGAATCGAATCTATTTTGAAACACTACATTAAAAATAACAACGACGTCATTGCGAGTGTCGCCTTATGCGACACGAAGCAATCTAATTTTCAGTTGAGATTGCTTCACTTCGTTCGCAATGACGTTTACTTTTTTAAAAGTGTAAACCTTATTAAATCTCATAAATAAAACTTTATTTTTGATAAAACATATATTATTATTGAATAAGACTTTATAATTAATACAATTAATAATTTTA
>JBAXLO010000418.1:0-1509 GCA_037134755.1 Bacteroidota bacterium
GTAAAGCCTGCCATGTCTCCTTACGGGAATACTAAAAAGATTTGCGAAGACATCTTAAAAGATACTACTGCTGTTAGTGATATTAAAACTATTTCTTTAAGATATTTTAATCCTATTGGAGCTCATGAAACTGCTTTAATTGGAGAGTTTCAAGACGGTCCGCCTCATCATTTAATACCTTATATCACAGAAACTGCATCCGGCAAACGTGAAAAGCTAAGAGTGTTTGGTAGTGATTATAATACTCCTGATGGAACTTGCGTAAGAGATTATATTCACGTGGTTGACGTTGCTATTGCTCACATTGCAGCTATCGAAAGACTTATAAATAACAAAACGGATGCTAAATACGAAGTGTTTAATTTGGGAACAGGTATTGGTTATTCTGTTTTGGATATGATTAAAGCTTTTGAAACAGCTACAGGCATCAAAATTAAATATGAATTAGTGCCTCGTAGAGCAGGAGATGTGGAAGCTGTGTATGCCGACAATTCATTGGCCACAAAAGAGCTAAACTGGAAGTGTATTCATTCGCTCGAAGACATGATGCTTAGTGCCTGGAATTGGGAAAAGGCATTGAGTGTGCAGTCGTAATAAGACATTAAGTAGGATATCAAGTTTATTTATGATAAGATTCCTCTTTTATTTTAATTAAATAGTACTTCGATTGAAAAGGAATGCTTATTTTTGCATAATTAATTAATGATAATGATGGATTTCATTTGTAGGATAATATTAAAGTTAATGGGTTGGAATGTAGTAGGCACCTTCCCGTCAGATGTCAAAAAATGTATATTAGTAGCAGGCCCTCACACAAGTATGTGGGACTTTATTCTTGGTCGTATGGCATTTTACAGGTTTGGCATCAAAGTTAAGTTCCTTATCAAAAAAGAATTGTTTGCCTTCCCTTTCGGGGGATTACTTAAGGCTCTAGGAGGTATCCCCGTAAACCGTAATACTAAAAACAATACTGTTGAATATGTCTCGGGTTTGTTTCATAATAATGATAAACTTATCATTGTTATAACTCCCGAGGGTACAAGGAAGTATAATGCACATTGGAAGAAGGGATTTTATTACATAGCGCAACGTGCTAATGTTCCTATTGTTTTAGCTTTTATTGATTATGCTAAAAAAGAAGGTGGCATTGGAGCAGTAATACACCCTAGTGGTAACTTTGCTGACGATTTTAAGATTATTGAAGACTTTTATAGAGGAAAGAATGCCAAATATCCCGAAAAGTTTAATCTTAGCGCAATGTATCAGGATAAAGATAAGAACTAAAACCATTGTAAGATCCTAATACTTTGTTATTCCTATTTATCTTATTCGATTTAATTACTTATCATATCTGCTAAACGATATAGTCAATCGTCTAAACGATTTTATCTATTGTCCAAACGACTTAGTCAATCGTCTAAACGATTTAGTCAATCGTCCAAACGATTTTATCTATTGTCCAAACGATTTAGTCAATCGTCCAAACGATTTTATCTATTGTCCAAACGA